>JAPMTR010000070.1 GCA_026552975.1 Candidatus Methanoperedens sp. | reverse complement strand
TCGGGTTATGGTTTACCTGCAATAATCGATGGCACAATAAAAGTCCCGTCCCCGCAGGATCTGCATTTCTGGAAACCAGAAGCGATCTGCGGTAAGAGTATAGCATTTGTTGGGTCATTGGTAACGTATTGAGTTCCCCGAAAATAAGCTATTAACCTCATAAAATAAGACCTTCCGAATTTAATCCCGAAACGGCAAAACTGTACGGATTACTTACTAAAGTGGTATAGCCCGGCAAGGATTCGAACCTTGGTCGCAGGATCCAGAGTCCCGCATGATTGACCGCTACACTACCGGGCTTCGAGTGGATGCCTAACTTATTGCTTTTCACGTATTAATGTATCGATTGCCAAAATCTTCTCTGTATCTTTTTTATCTCATCCAACCTAAATCTCACCTGTGGGCTTACTTCATGTTGTTGTACTTCAGCCTTCTTCCCCATGAAAGCATCCAGGACTGCAGCAACAGAATGCGAAAGCAACTTCAGGTCATACCCGCCTTCAAGGACAGCAGCGACCTTCCCTTCACATGACTCTTTAGCTATCGATTTTACGATGGATGCAAGAGTATTGAAACCTTCAATGCTCATCCGCATGTGGGCGAGCCCGTCATTATTACATGCATCCATTCCTGAAGAGATAAGAACGATGTCCGGACTAAATTCGCGCGCCGTCGGAACAAGTATTTCTTCAAAAGCTGCGATGAATCCTGAATCGTCAGTACCTTCTGGGAGAGGGATATTGATATTGAATCCCTCGCCATCTCCTTTGCCAACTTCATCCATCCACCCCGTTCCGGGATAATGGGGGTACTGGTGCGTTGAAAAATAGAAGACAGTGGGGTCATCGTAAAATGCATCCTGCGTCCCGTTCCCATGATGAACATCCCAATCAACGATCAGGACGCGTTTCTTCCCCATTTTCTGGGCATGTCGTGCTGCTATGGCGATATTATTGAATATGCAAAATCCCATACTCTTAGTTGGGGTTGCATGATGTCCTGGCGGCCTTACAAGAGCAAAAGCAGTGTCTGATTTGTCTAATACTGCATCAACCGCGGTTATTGCCCCACCTGCAGCAAGAAGCGCTACATTGTAGGAATCTTTGCATAATACAGTATCAGGGTCAAGCTGCATCTCCAGTTCGGAATATTTTCTGGCCTTTTCAATACACTCTTTTGAATGAACATACTGTATTTCATCCAGCGTTGCATACCTGGGCTCTTTCAATTCAAGCTTTGTAAGCATGCCTGTTTCCCGAAGATGGGAAAGTATCGACATCAGCCGCTTTTTATTTTCTGGATGGGAGCCAGTTTCATGCTTCAGGTAATCTGGGTGATAGATTATATTGCTTCGGTAATTTAGAAATGAATTAAACATAATTGAATAGAACACGGATGACACGGATTTTCACATGTCTGTGTTCATTTTGCGAAAAAATAAATTAAGCCAGTTTCTTACCGGCATTTGGGCCATATGTCGCATCGAATATTTCTTTTACATGGAACACAAATGCAGATTTTCCCGGCAATTTCTTAGAATCCGCCATCTCTTTGGCGCTTGCAAATTTATCCCCCTTATTTTCAATATCCACCGTGCCTTTTATCTGATAGGATTTCTTGGCGTCTCCATCATAGGCAACGATCGCCATATTGGGGTTAGCTTCTATGTTCTTTCGTGTCTTATTAAAGAAATTATCAACAAATAAGATAGTCTCATCATCAAGTATTTTCCACATTGTAACAAATACGACGTTGGGTTTTCCGTTCTTATCAGCAGTCGCTATTGGCAATGGTTTTTGCTTTGCGACAATATCCTTTATTTCTGCAGGCATTTTCACCATAATTTATCACAATCATTCGTTTAGTATGCATTGGCCATAAAACTTTTGATTTGTTTAGAAACCACAAATAATATAAATCCTGATAACAATCAGTCAGCCGATGAAAATATACAGGTCATATGAGGATTTACCAAAGATCAAACTGCCCCTCGGGCAGGAAGTCTTTATAAGCGATAGCACGATACGGGATGGCTCGCAGATGCCCGGAATAGTGATGAAAAAAAGGCATAAGACTGAAATTTATGAATATCTTCACAAGATCGGCATCGAAAAGCTAGAGACATTCGTATTTAATGATCGTGACAGAGAAGCTGCAAAAGAAATGCTTGACATGGGTTATGAATTCCCTGAAGTGACGGGATGGGCGCGTGCAAATCCAAAGGACATTGATTTTATCCTGAGCATGGACGGGATAAAGGAAACCGGAATATTGATGTCAGTCTCAGATTCACACATCCTCGATAAGATGGGACTTAAGAACAGGGAAGAGGCAGAAAAAAAATACACCGATGCATTGCAGTATGCTGTTGACCATGGGCTTAAGACAAGAGCGCATATCGAAGATATGACGCGCGCCGATAATGAGGGTTTTGTTTTCCCGCTTGTCGAAAAACTTCTTGAGATAGACCCCGATTGCATAATTCGCCTCTGTGATACTGTAGGCTTTGGGATACCATTTCCAGGAGTTGATGAACCATATGGAATACCTCATATCACTCAAAGGCTTCGCGAGATAGGAACAAAGAATATCGAGACTCATGTGCACGACGACTTCGGAATGTCAGTGGCATGTTCCATTGCTGGATACTGGTATGGTGCGAACTGGTCAAGTCTTACTTTTCTTGGCGTTGGTGAAAGGGCAGGGAATGCAGAGCTTGAAAAAGTAGCATTATTTTTAATAATGAGAGTTGAAGGGTTTGATAAATACGATTTAAAATCCATAACTGAGTTTGCAAGATTCATGGAAAGAGAAATTGGGATACGCGTTCCCCGCAATAAATCAGTGGTTGGGAAGAATATTTTCGCTCATGAAAGCGGCATTCATACCGCGGGCATCATCAAAAATCCATTTACTTATGAACCATTTTCACCTGATATCGTTGGTGGAAAAAGGCAGCTCCTGATAGGTGATTCTTCAGGTCAGGAGGTTATCAGGTTTAAAGTTGAAGAAACGCTGAACGAATTGATGCATGTTAATACAAAAATCGATAAGCGTGACCCGCGCATAAAGTCGATCCAGGCTGATATCCAGAGATTGTATAATGAGGAGAAACGTATTTCAGCCATTTCAGATGAAGAACTCAAGAAATTCGTTGAAAAATATTTCATGCTTGAATCGATCATTGAAGACCATAGCTCCAATGAGATGCATTCAAGTAAAAAGAGAAGTAAGAAGAAGTAATAATTACTCCTATACCAATTTTAGAGGGTATTATCATGAAAACTTGCATAATGTGCGGAGGCGAAGGAACACGTCTGCGACCGCTTACTTTTGACCGGCCAAAGCCGATGATCCCGCTTCTGAATAAACCATCATTAGTACATCTTGTGGAACACCTTGCCATTGAAGGTTTCAATGATATAGTTCTTACGCTTGGTTATATGGGCGGGGAAATAGAAGCAGAGCTGGGCGATGGACGCATGTACGGCGTGCATATTGAATATGTCCGCGAAAAAGAAAAGATGGGAACAGCAGGCGGTGTCAAGAATGCCCAGGAGCTTTTTGAGGGTGAACCCTTTATGGTGGTAGGAGGCGACCATGTTATGGATCTTGAGCTTCGGGAATTCGTGCGTTTCCACGAAAAAAATGATGCGCTGGTGACTATTGGTCTTCTTCCTATTGACGATCCGCGCGATTATGGTATCGCTGACCTTGATGTAAATAACAGGATAAACAGGTTCTTTGAAAAACCCGGCCCAGGTCAGATATTCAGCAACCTTGCAAGCACTGGCATATATGTTTGTGATCCTGAAGTCCTTGATTGGATCCCGGCAGAAAAATATGATTTTGCAAAAGACCTTTTCCCGGATATTATGAAAAAAGGCAGGAACATCAATGGTTTCCTTGTCCATGGCAGATGGACTGATATAGGAAACCCCCAGGCTTACCGTGAAGCATGCCGATGGATGCTGGAACAGATGCCGGGGACAAAGATATCAGGGCGCCTCAATATCAAAGACGCGAGAGTTACAGGCCCTATTGAGATCGGTCATGATGTATCGCTGGGTTCAAATTCCTCTATAGTCGGTCCGATCGTTATCGGTGAGAATACAACGATAGGGGACAATGTCCTGGTCGGCCCTTATACCGCCATAGGATCGAACTGCAAGATCGGCAATAATTCGAGGATATTATCTTCGTATATTTTTAATAATGTTGAGATCGGCTCAAACACAGCTGTTTCAGGGGCGATCATTGACAATGCCACAAAAATAAAAGAGTCCTGTATCCTTGAAACTGGCACTGTTATAGGCCCAAGGGTGATAATAGGTGATGAAGTGACCGTAAATTCAAATGTAAGAATTTGGCCTGAAGTCAGGGTAAAAAATGGGACAAAAGTTATTGAGAACGTCGGGAATGAGGATTTCGGGAATCATATTAAGGGTTCATGAATGAAACGGGAAGTAAATGAACGAACTATCCTTGATTCGTTCGCAGA
This sequence comes from Candidatus Methanoperedens sp., assembly GCA_026552975.1. GTDB lineage: Archaea > Halobacteriota > Methanosarcinia > Methanosarcinales > Methanoperedenaceae > Methanoperedens. Next base: position 57,772 of record JAPMTR010000070.1, on the reverse strand, counting down.
AGATTTCGTTCGTGTTGTGGAAAAGCATACAAAATACATCATTGTTTCAGGATTTGTTGCGATCGCTCACGGCAGAAGCAGAGGAACGGAAGATATCGATATAATTATTGAAAGGATAGGAAAAGATGTTTTTTTAAAAATGCATTATGATCTTTTGCAGGCAGGTTTTGAATGCCTTCAATCAGAATATCCTGACTTGATATATGATGATTACTTAAAAGAAAAAACCAGTGTTCGATATGTAAGGAAAGGGCTTATTATACCTGATATGGAATTGAAACTGGCAAAAGATGAATTGGATGATTACCAGATCAAGACCAGGAAAAAACTTCCTCTTACTGGGATGAATCTCTATTTTTCAAGTATTGAAATGAATATAGCTTTTAAGGAAGAACTGCTCAGGTCGGAAAAAGACATGGAAGATTCGAAGCATTTGCGTATTATATACTCGGACACCCTGGATGAAACTGAAATAAGAAAAATAAAAACGGATATCCGCAGGCTGCGTCTATCATGAGGGACAAAACTCATACCGAGCATATTGAAAAATGGGCCGAATTTGTAAGAACTCATCCGCGATCAATCTGGATCAAAGAAGTAAAACCTCTGATAGACTCACAGATAATCATAGCAAATAATTTCTATGAGCGTCTTGCCAGGACTGAAGGGGGTATGGAAAAAATTCGACGGCTGAGAGAGAAAACAGGTTTTAATCTCGATGCGAGCTTTTTCAAACGTGACGAATAAAAAAAATGCTTTTGTTTCGATTTCAGGATTTTTCGAATATTTCTACTGTCCCGTCTTTTTTCCCGATATATACTACATCTAAATTCATAAATATCCCATGTTCAACAATGCCCGTACATTGTGAAATAGCGACATCCAGCGATGCAGGATCATGTATTTCCCCAAAATCAGCATCCAGGATGAAATTTCCATTGTCAGAAATCACTGGCCCATCCTTACTGATTCCCATTCTCACTTCTGTTTTTCCTCCTAGTTGTGCAACTTCCTTTTCTACCAGTTTGCGCGCAAAGGGTATAACTTCAAGAGGAACAACATGGCTAAGCGCGTTTGACATTTTGGATTCATCAGCAACAACAACGAACTTTTTCGCTGACATGGCAACGATCTTTTCCCGCGTATGAGCCGCGCCCCCCCCTTTGATTGCGACGAAATTTGCGACCTGGTCGGCGCCGTCAATGTCAATATCGAGAACAGGATGCTCATCAAGCGTGGTAAGTGGAATGCCATTCTCAGTAGCCAGAAAAGCGGATTGATATGATGTGGGAACGCCAAGTATATGCAAGCCTTCTGCAACCAGTCTTCCCATTTCTTTTATAGCATATGCAGTTGTTGAACCCGTGCCCAGTCCAATGACCATGTTATCCTTTACGAGCCGGGCTGCCTGGCGACCTGCAACTTCTTTGGGGTTATTAGGTGAATTTTTCATGATTTTATGGTGAAACGTCTTATTTTAAAATAAATGATTTGGAAAAATCCTGTTTATTTTAAATAAATAGGTGAAATGAGCCGGGGATGAAGTAGATTCCTTTTCAAGTAATTCCTTCTCTCGAGCATCATGAACGGGCGCGGGGGGATTCGAACCCCCGATCTACAGCTAACTCCAAGATGATTTAGGAGGCTGCCGCTATATCCGGACTAGGCCACGCGCCCTATCTGAGGTTTTGTCTAAATGTTAGTGGTCTGTAATTAATATATCGTATGGCACAAATTTACTCCAGATAGGACCAATATTCCGGATCACATCATATCTTAAACAGGAACCTTAAAATTGAGCCTTTGTTCCATTTTGATAAAAAAAATTATGGTGCACTATCCTGCGCACCATTTCTCTCACTGTTTATTCAAGTTGTTTATTTAGGCAATCCAAGGGCAGCCCTTTTACTCATTATATGGGCTTCAATGCCATTTGCTGCGTCAACCATGTCAGTTTCTACAGCGAGCTTTCCACCTGTTATTCCTACAAGGTCCTGTGTCAGGAGTTTCACAAGACGTGGGGCTCCTGCAACAGGTGGAAGAGGAGCAACGTGGGTATATAGGCCAAATGCCAGGGCAAATATTGCATCGATCGTTGCTTTTTGTTCCATATATTCAGGAGCAGTGACCGCAACAGGAAGCTGGGATGGATCAACTCCAAGGGCATCTGCCACAGCCGTTACAAGGAGAGTTATCCTTCCTGTATCTGTGCATGTGCCAAAGCTAAGTACCGGCGGGATCTTGAGCAATTCGCAAACTGCCCTTAGTCCTGGACCAGCTTCCTGTTTAGCTTCAAGTGTCGTGAGTCCTCCGACCTGCAGGGCAGCATTGCCGCATCCAGCACTGATAACGAGGATATCCCTTTTGATAAGTTCACGCGCCATCTTGAGGGTATTGATGTCCTGGCCTCCATCGCGAAGGGTTGTGCAGCTGATAAGCGCTACAACTCCTTTCAGGGTACCTTTCTTGATAACATCAAGAAGCGGGTCAAGAGTTCCGCCAAGAGCACCAAGACATGCCTCTGTTGAGAAACCGATAACAGCGTTCTGTTTCTTGTTTGATGGATTTGTTACTTTTCCTTTTCTCTTCTTGAAATTCTCAATACCGATATCTATGAGTTTCTGTGCCTGAGCTGCTGCTTCTTCGGGCTTGTAAATAATCTGATCTTTCATACCTGGCACATTGACAAGTTTAGAAACTGAAATAAGATTTGTATTGTACTTATCCTGGTATTGAGCCAATCCTGGAGGGCTACAATTCATATCCATTGCAAGGACATCTATTCCGCCTGTTGCAAGTGCTGGTTCGATAGATAGCCAGTTGCCGGTCAGGCCAACGAAAACATCATCAATATTATATCTCTGGGCAAGCTCCTGTCCGGATTCAATAGAACCAATTATATGAAGTCCTTTTGCTCCAGCTTTTTTGGCATTTTCCTGGTTTTTTGCTTCATGAGCCGCTTTGATAAGTGCTACGCCAATGAAGGGTTCATGACCGTTCACAGCAATATTTACATATGTGGGGTCGATGATCCCAAGGTCAACATTTACTGCATGCGGTTGTGGTGTTCCGAACAGAATATCCTGTCCCATTTCAAGAGATATCTGCGAGCCGTAAATGCAGGAAATTCCAAGACGTAAAGCCTTTTTTGCAAGGGAAACATAATCCCCGTCGATATTAGTCATGGTGCTTGCAACACAATCCATAACCTCATTCATCGGTCCGCCCGGAAGGATACCAAGTTTTCTCCAGAGGTCGATCCTTGATTTTGGAGCAAAACGAAGAACATTTGAAAGCTCCACGTCAGAATCGGATTTTATTTCTGAGGTCATAGCATCCGCCAATGCGATGGCGATATCGTTCGCGCTTCCGTCGGTTTTTAACCCCATCTTTCCGGCAAAGCTTCGAAGTTTTGCTTCATCACTGATCTTGAATGGTGTTTTGCCCTGTGCCGTGGCTTTTAATGTTTTTGCGACCTGCTTTGCATGATAGGTATAAGTGGCTGTTCCCATTGTGTTTAAGAACATCATATTCCTCATTGCCATCCCATCTGCATCAATGCCGCATACTCCGCGTTCAGCACCGGGTTTTATCCTGCATGGCCCATTGCTGCAAAGCTGGCAGCTAACACCCTGTTCACAGAATGAACAGCGTTTTCCCTGAGCTATGGCCCTATCAAAACTATTTGTCATATTATCTTTATTCAGAATACTATGAAGTTCTATTACTGATCTATGTGCACTAACTTGTTCCATATAATTCCTCCTTAATGTTAATGGTCATTTTCTAAATAAAATCTTATTGATTTTGTTTTATTTGTTTTTTCTACCATTGAATTACCTCTTTTGAGGGGTGAACCTTAATTGTATTTTATATTGTATAAACGTTATTACTATAAATTATAGTATAATATCAAGAAATTGGCTATTATTAATAAATAACTAAATAATAAATTATAAAGCATACAGGGGTAATGTTCTTCAATTCTCCTCGTTATTTTTCAAGGAATAAATCTTATTACCAATCCTGCCAATTCAACCCGTTATGAACCAAAAACTCACAGTTGACCTTGAAAAAGACCTGAAAAATCCCGCAAATGTATGGAAATTCGGGGATGATATTGATACGGATGCCATTATTCCCGGCAAATATCTTACGATCAACAAACCAGATGAACTTGCAAAGCACGCTTTTGAAGGTGTGCGTCCTGAGTTTGCTCAAGGAGTAAGAGCAGGGGATATAATTGTAGCAAACTTTAATTTCGGGTGTGGCTCATCACGCGAACATGCCCCTCTTGCACTCAAAGGCGCTAAGGTCAAATGCATTATCGCTAAATCATTTGCACGAATCTTCTTTCGCAATGCAATAAATATCGGAGTTGCTCTTCTGGAATGCCCGGATACAGATAAGATCGATGAGAAAGACCACATCGAAGTTGATTTTAAAACAGGGGTAATAACAAATACAACAAAGAAGGAAACCTATCAGGCAACGCCGCTACCGGATTTCGTTCGAAGCATAGTTGATGCAGGCGGTCTTATCGGTTATGCACGGGAAATGCTGCCCTGAAAAACCGACAAAACTTTAAGCTTAATTGCTGTGTAGATGCGTGAAAGTGATACAATGCAGATACTACTTATTCATTCTGATTTAATAGAATATGAAACTAAAAAGAGCACCCCTGTTGCTGAAAAAATAGATGATGAACTCAAAAAGGGCAGGATGGAAGAGGTTCTTACAGCTTTTGTGGCTGTCGAAAAGAGCGATGAGGATCAGATAGAAAGCGCTGTAATAAAAACTGTTGTTGAGATAAAGAAAGTCGCAGAACAGGTCAAGACGAACCGCGTGATGTTATATCCTTATGCGCATCTCAGTTCCAATCTTTCATCACCAAAAGCGGCGGTTGAAACCCTCAAGAAAATCGAAGAATTACTTAAAGAGTCTTCATTTGAAGTCAAACGCGCGCCATTCGGGTGGTATAAATCTTTTACAATTAAATGCAAAGGCCATCCCCTCTCCGAACTTTCAAGAACTATAAGATCGAGTGAGGAAAAATGCATTACAGTGATCAAGGAGAAAGAAGAAGTCGTTTCTGAGGCCCTCAAATCCGAAGCAAAAGCTAAATCTTACTGGCATATCCTGACACCTGATGGAAATCTTTGCAAACCCGAAGAATTTGATTTCACAGATCATGATAATCTTAAAAAATTCGTGAATTATGAGATCCATAAGAGTCGTGCTGTTGATAAGATCCCTCCGCATGTTGAACTTATGAGGCGGCTTGAGCTTGCTGATTATGAACCTGGCTCAGATTCAGGGAATATGAGATTTTACCCGAAAGGTAGACTTATGAAGAGCCTTATTGAAACCTTTGTGCTCGATGAAACCGCAAAAATGGGGGCCATGGAAGTAGAAACTCCTATAATGTATGACATGAACCATCCCACGTTGAAGAAATATCTTGACCGTTTCCCGGCGCGCCAGTACTCGATCGAGGCTGACAAAAAACAATTATTCCTTCGCTTTGCGGCATGTTTCGGCCAGTTCCTCATGAACCACGATATGACCATTTCATACAGGAACCTTCCGCTGCGGATGGTCGAGCTTACACGATACAGCTTCAGAAAAGAGCAAAGTGGCGAGCTTGTGGGCCTGAGGCGCCTGCGCGCATTCACCATGCCTGACATGCATTCTCTGTGCAGGGATATGGATGAGGCAGTAACCCAATTCAACGAGCAGTACAATATGTGCATCAATGTTCTTTCAAAGATCGGTATTGGCCTTGCGGATTATGAAGTTGCTATCCGCTTTACAAGGGATTTTTATGAAGAGAACAAGGATTTCATAGTCGGCCTTGTCCAGACAGTCAACAAACCCGTTTTGATAGAGCTATGGGACCAGAGATTCTTTTATTTTGTCCTCAAATTCGAATTCAATTACATCGATGCGATAGAAAAAGCAAGCGCCCTGTCAACCGTGCAAATAGATGTTGAGAATGCTGAGAGATATGGCATAAAATACATTGACCAGACAGGTGCTGAGAAAAGACCATTCATTCTGCATTGTTCACCAAGCGGCGCCATTGAAAGATGCATCTATGCACTCCTTGAGAAGGCCAACATGAACTCTGAGAAGGGAATAGTCCCAATGTTCCCGGTCTGGCTTTCACCCACTCAGGTGCGCGTTATCCCAATTGCGCAATCGCATATGGGATTTGCTGAAAAAGTGGCAAAAGAGATAAACGGCAGGGTGGATATCGATGACCGTGATGAGACTGTGGGTAAAAAGATCCGCGATGCTGGAAAAGAATGGGTTCCATATGTGGCAGTAGTTGGTGACGAAGAAGTCAAGAGCGGGAAGATCAGCGTAACTGTACGGAGCGAATCAGCACCGAACAAGCCTGCAAATATTACTATGAGCATTGAGGAACTCAATGGAAGGATATCAAAAGAGGTAGAAGGCTTCCCATTCAAGAGACATCCGCTTTCTGCGAGGTTGTCAGCCAGACCAAGGTTCGTATAGATTATAGTAACTATTTAAAAATAATATGGTTCACAAATTCGATGCAAAAAAAGCCGGGATACTTGACGATCCAGAAAGAGTAAAATTTTTAGACCCGGCCAGTATTCTTGAAAAGCTGGATCTTAAAGAGGATATGGTCCTAGCAGACCTTGGCTGCGGAACAGGATTTTTATCTATTCCAGCTGCCATGCGGGTCAAAAAGGTGTTTTCACTTGACATTCAGGAAAAAATGCTTGATATTCTCAAGGAAAAGATCAAGACTGAAAGAATCACTAACATTGAGGTTCTTCACTCAGGAGAATCTTCTATTCCACTTTCGGATATATCTGTGGATATCATTGTTATGGCCAATGTTTTCCACGAACTTGAAGACAGGTTTTCCATGTTAAAAGAAGTGAACCGAGTTCTTAAAAAGAATGGCAGGCTAATAATTATCGACTGGAAAAAAATGGAAATGGATTTTGGCCCTCCTCTTCAGGAAAGGCTGGATGAGAAAGAGGTCATAGATACCTGTTCTGAAAATGGATTTACCATTGTTGAAAAATTAAATGCAGGCCCTTATAACTATTTGCTGATATTTGACATTTATTTTAAGTAAAACTTATATCCCAAAAAACAATGTGGAGATAAAGAGAAAAAAACAATGATTAAAACTATTGACCATCTCGGGATTTTGACAGATGACTTACAGGGATCAGTTAAATTCTATACTGATGTCCTTGGATTTTCTGTTTCCGCGAAAATTGAAATGGAAGAAGCAGGTTTTTCTGCGATCTTTATCGAAAAAAATGGAAGCAAGATTGAACTCATGGGTTATAAAGACACAATTCCAAAGCGTTCAGAAGGCATTGATGTTAAAATGGGTGGGAGTTCAATTCCCTTAAACGACCACATTACTTTTTCAGTAGATGACATCGAAGCTACTGTGGCTGAACTTCAAGAGAAGGGGGTCGAATTTTGCATGGAGCCTGCACAATTGGAAGGCGGGCTGAAACTTGCATCCTTCAAAGACCCTAATGGTGTGCTGATTGAACTGGTGGAACATCCTAAACAAAAAAACAAATCAACAGAATATATAATAGTATAGAGATCCAGGCGATACCAACACTCTATGGTTAAAAAAACATATTACCAGATATTAGAAGTAGATAAAAAAGCCTCTCAGGAAGCTATAAAGTCAGCTTACCGCCGACTGGCTATGCTCTATCATCCCGACAAGAACCAATCGCCTGAAGCCGAAGAAATGTTTAAAAAGATAGCGGAGGCTTATTCAGTTCTATCAGATCCCGACCAGCGGAAACAATATGACATGGACAATGAACCCAGAGCTATCCAGCGCAGAAAGAAACAGGAACAGATGTGGCAAATAATAAGAGAGCAAAAACAAAGAGAAGCCAGAACGATCCAGATGCTATGGGAATTCCAGGAACAGGAACGTATAAAATATAAAGAAAGAGAAAAAGAAGCCATGAATATTATGTATGTGTGATTATTGCCTTCAAAGCAGGTGTTCAAATGGACAGAATATGAAAGAAAGCATTGAGGAAATTATTGAATCCACAAAAATATTATTTAGCGAAAAGGGATGGGGGAGAAATCCACAGGAGATCAATAAGATCGGTTGTTCATGGTTTGCCATGACAATTGCATCAGAAATAGGCGATGAAGCTACTTTACAAGAATCAATCGACGTTGATAGTGATAATATTCTGACACCTCATATGTGGGTTATTTACAAAAATAAATGTTATGATGCAGAAACCCCGGAGGGAGTGGATGATTTTTTAGAGTTGCCAATATTTAAACGAATGAAAAAAACTGACTTGAATGAGTTCCTGGAAAAAAGGAGAGAAAGTTAGTAGTTCATAATTCTCCGCTTCCCCAGACGAGAGGGGCGCACTCCATATTGTTATCCGTGAAAATCCGTACGATCCGTGTCATCCGTGTCTTATCGTCGGGATCCACCAACTTTTTTAATATCCGCATCATGCACCCACCACTCGCCTTCCACCGTATGCTCTTTCTTCCAGATCGGGACTTCAACTTTCAGGCGCTCGATAGCTTCCCTTAAAACCGGGAAAAGCTCTTCCCTGTGACCCGCTGCAACAGCGATATATACAATGTCCTCACCAGATGCGATAATTCCTGTCCTGTGATGCATCAGGACATCGACAATGCCATCTTTTTTCCTTAGATCTTCACAGATCTCATTCATTTTTTTCTGAGCCAGTTCTCCGTGTGATTCAAATTCCAGGAACTCAGTCCGGGTATTTTCTGTCATTCCCCTGACAATTCCTGTGAATGTTCCGATAGCTCCTGATCTTTCAATATTCTTTGACTGTTTGAGTTTGCAAAGCATGGAATCAATTGTATGATATTCAGGCTGCTTGAAGATGATCTCCAGCAGTTCCTCAATATCTGCATTTTCCGGGCTTTCCAATCTTTTTACAATATGGGGCGCTTCAACATCACCAAGAGCTATCTTAGGAATTTTGCTGTCCTTGAACCCCTCGACTATGGCAAAATCCATCCCCGCATTTGCAAGTTCGTCAAGTCCATGGGAAAGATCATTATTGCGCGTAAATTTTACAAGTTCATGAACGGTTATCCCAACCACCACATCAGCGCCTGCCCTGGCATGTTTCCATGTGTCGGTATCGGGCGTACTAATTTTATGTTCCTGCAGATGTTTGATCGTCCCGACTGATCCATATTTTTTTAATGAGCTGACCAGCCTTTCTACCAGGGTAGTCTTGCCTGTCTTTTTATAACCTGCAACTGAAATTAGTTTCATAAACCTTCTTCATTCAAATATATCTCATCTTCACATTGATTCAGGGGCAAATATCCCAAGTGTATCAAGTACGTTTGCAAGTGCTATGCGTGAGCATTCCACAAGAGCAAGGCGCGCTGGCCTAAACTCTGGCTCGGCGGTTATAACGGGCACGAACCTGTAGAACTGATTGAAAGTATCAGCAAGTTCTCTTGCATAAATGGCAACAATATTTGGTTTCAGTTCTCTTGACGCATTATCGATCACATTTTCAAATAGCGAGATCTTCTTGATGAGCGCTATTTCCTGCGACTCAAGCAATATATTGGGGTCAAAATCCTCAAAGGATATTCCTTCATCCTTTCCATTCTTTATTATGCTGCAAGCTCTTGCATGTGCATACTGGATAAAAGGCGCACCCTGTTTTTCAAAATCCACTGCTTCTTTCCAGTCAAAAGTTGTCGCTTTTTCAGGGGAGATACGGACAATATCATATCGCACCGCGCCTATGCTCACAAATTTAGCGACTTTTCTCTTAAACTCTTCATCCCTATCAGGAAGTTTCTTATCTACTACTTCATAAGCTGCTTTTTCAACTTCATCGATCAGTTCATCGGCTGAAATGAATACACCTCGTCTCGTGCTCATTGAGCCTTCAGGAAGAGATACGAATTCAAAGATCACGATCTCTGGCTCCTTTGAACCAAGGATGCGAAGAACTGCTTTTAACTGCGAAGATATAAGTTTATGATCTGCGCCCAGAATATCGATCATCCTGTCACACCGGGTCGTTTTCCATTCATGATATGAGAGGTCACGCGTAGTGTAAAGGGATGTGCCGTCTGAACGCTGGATGACAAGTGATTTCTGGATCCCTGCATCTTTCAGGTCGACCATGAACGCTCCATCTTTTAGTGCTGTGCGGTCAAGCGCCTTTACGCGATCCATTATCAAATTAACCTCGCCTGAACGGACAAAGCGTGATTCCCGGATGAATTCATCATGATGTATGTTCATGCGGGTCAGGGATTCCTTAATCCCTTCCATACAGGTATCGATAGCCCTATTGAATTTACCCTCAATTTCCGTACCGCCTGCCTCGTATTTTTTCATTATGCCGTCAACTTCAGGAGAGTGCTCTTTTTCATCAACGAGGGACTTATTGGCATTAATATAAACTTCAGCTATGGCATGGTCTTTCTTCTTTGTCTCATCGAACTTAAAATTCTCAAGACCCCAGACCACTACCGCGATCTGTCTGCCCATATCGTTTATGTAATACTGGGTTTTGACATCGTAACCGGCGCGCTTCAGGATCCGGGCAAGTGTATCGCCGATCACTGAGTTTCGTATATGGCCTATATGTAAAGGGCCATCCGGATTTGCAGATGTGTGCTCAAGGATCACTTTTCCTTTTTTATCAAGGCTCCCGAAATTTTCCTTTTCAAAAAGCACGCTGCGCACGGTTTCATTAAAGAATGTGCGGCTCATGAAAAAGTTAATGTAAGGGCCGGCCATTTCTGCCCTGGTAACATATGAACCAGTCCGCAATTTGATGTTTTCGTATATTTTTTCACTGATCGCTTTTGGACTCTGTTTATATTTTGACGCAAGCTTGAACCCCACAGAAGATGCAAGGTCTGCATGTGGTGATTCTCCCAGGGCAAGGTCGTCTGTTTGAAATCCCGATCCTGCAATAGCATCTGATAATATTGATGAAACTTCATCTTTGAATTTAAGGAACATAAAATCGATGAATACACAACAGCCAGGTACATAATTATTTCTTAAAATACCCGGAAAAAATATACATAGTTTTAAAATGCGATAAATACTAAGGGTTTGAATAAATGGAACCGCAGATCAACGCCGATGAACGCAGATTGAATGATTTGTCTGGAAGTGGCATCAAATGGTTAGCGAAAATATAATTTTTGGCATAGACATCGCAAAAGGCTCTTTACATTCGAAGGAAAAACCGGGTTATGCTGTAGTGATACTCCGAAACGGCGAGATCGAGCATCATCGAATGGTAAACTTCCACAAGATCATGCGAATAATCTTCATGGAAAAACCATCCATCATTGCCGTGGACAATATTTACGAGATCGTTTCAGATAAGCGTGACCTGATTTCATTTCTCCAGAGATTACCTGCCACCACCAAACTTGTTCAGGTCACAGGTGGAGAGCAGCTTATGCCCCTCACCAAACTTGCCCGGGAGAAGGGATTATCTTTTGACAGATTTGACCCGAATGCAGAGGCTCTTGCCTGTGCCAGGCTTGCGCAGATGGGTATTGGTTACAAAGTGTCAGCGTTTGAAGACAAGACCGTGATCAAGGTCAGCAGGGGTCGCTCTCCGGGAAGGGGGGGTTGGAGCCAGAACAGGTACAGGCGTAAAATGCATGGTTATGTGCGCCAGAAAGCCAGGGATGTCGAAGACCACCTGAATGAACAGTCAAGAGCCAGAGGGTTCACATTTTCCCGGAATATAACTGAAAGATTCGGAGGATATTCAAAAGCCGAGTTCCTTGTAGATGCACCAAGAAGCCAGCTCCATATCGGTTCAGGGAAATATGGTGATGTGCAGGTAAGTGTCAGGAGCATTGAGCGCGACGCACTTGTTTTTAAGCCCCTCAAGTCAAAAAAGAGAGATTACATAATCGTTGGGGTGGATCCCGGCACTACGACCGCTATCGCAGTCCTGGCACTTAACGGGGAATTGCGAATGCTTCACAGCTCAAGAACGATCTCGATACCACAGGTTATTGAAATGATCGCAGAACAGGGACGACCGCTGGTGATAGCAAGCGATGTATTCCCTACCCCGAATGCTGTTGAAAAGATCCGAAGGGCATTTAATGCGGTATCGAGTTCTCCTTTTGAAGTCCTTTCGGCGCAAAGTAAGATCGAGTTTGCAACTCCTTATGGTTATTCAAACAACCATGAACGTGATGCTCTAGCTGCTGCTGTGTCTTTTTTCCGGAAGAATAAAAATAAACTGGAACAGCTGCGAAAAAAAATACCCTCTGGAGTTGATGCTGACGAAGTAATAGCGCAGGTAATTCGAGGAAGATCTATGGAATCTGTGATCTCAGATTTATCAAAGCCTGAACCTGAAGAGCCGAAGATGCACGAAGTTCCTGAGAAAAATGACGCAGAAGCATCACATTTGAGAGGTTCCATCAAAAAATATGAAGACATAATCCATGAGGTGAAAGAACAACAGGAGCTCTTAAAAAAGGAGCTTTCCTTTAAAGATGGTAAGATACTGGAACTTGAAGAGCTGGTTAAAAAACAGCGGTCAGAGGTTTATAAAAAACTCAAGAAAGACAAGACCATTAAGATTAAAGACATGGATATCCAGCGCCTCCAGGATAAAATATCAGAAAAGAACAAGAGAATTTCAGACCTCAATGACAGGATCCATAAACTTAAACGAGTAAGAAGGCTTGAAATCAGCGGGCGTGTCCTGCCTGTAAAGATAATCTTTTCTTTTACCAGGGACAGTATCCAAAAAACAAGGGAAACTGTCGGGATAAAAAAAGATGACATTATTTTGCTAAAAGATGCAAGCGGTGGTGGAACAATTACCGCTAAGATAATCGCAGATTTTGGTGTTCGGGCACTGATCGTGTGCAATGAAATGTCGCATGCTGCGGAAGAAGAACTTTTCAATCTTGGAGTGCCGGTACTCAAGGCCATGGATGTTAAAGTCCAATTTGATCCCGCCGAAGACCTTGCTGTGATAGATCCAGATGATATAAACAACGCCCTGGAAGAATGGGACAAGAATGCGCAAAAGCGAAGGATGATCGCGAAGGAAGAATGGCTTAAATCGCTTGTGGAAGAGTACAGGAGCGTGAGGCGTCGCGAACTTAAAGATTAGAAAATAGTATCACATAATATAATATAATAATATAATTATAATATATGTGTTTATATCTTTTTCTGGGATAAGTTTAAATATTTACAAATAAAAGTGAGTGTAAATATCATTATTAATAATTTAACTAATGATGGTGATGTATATGATGGAGTATTATATGATAAATAAAAACGTTTCAAAAATTATTATAGGAATAGCTTTTGTATTTTTGATATTTCAGGCGATGCAACCCGTTGAAGCAAAAGCTCCGGATATGCCGAATAACTCATGCGCGGACTGCCATCGAAAAATGCCTGCCGAAGATGGTATATCGAACACATATGGAAAGTGGGCAATATCCACACATGCGCTATTTGAGGTAACATGTGAAAAGTGCCATGGTGGAGACCCATTAATGGTTTCAAAGGAGGACGCACATAAGAATATTTCAAAGGAAGCTATTTTAAATGAAAATACTCCAGCAATGTGCGGCAAATGCCATGAACCTGAACTTAATGAGTTCAAGGGTTCACAGCATTACAAGAAATTAGAATCCGGCCAGTCCGGACCTGCCCCTGCTTGCATCACATGCCACCAGAAACATACTGTACGCGTCCTGACATCTTCAGAATTAATGGATTTCTGTATTAGTTGCCATAATATTGATACAGGCATCAATCCATCAGTACCCGGGAAAGCCAAGAAAGCGCTTGAATCATTAAAAGAATTGCAGTTTGAAATTTCAATCGCCAGAGGAGCGGTTATATCTGCAAAAGAAAATGGGAAAGATGTAAGATCAGCTGAGATCGATCTTGAGGAAGCAAGGACTATCTTGAAAAGTGCTCCTTCGGTCTGGCACAGGTTTAACCTTACTTACTTTGACACTGAAGTGCAAAAAGGTATCGAAAATGCAAAGAATGCAGAAAAATTATTGGCTGGAGCAACTGCCACACAAACCCCACCTGCAAAATCGCCAGGATTTGGGATATTCACATTAATGTCTGTCATGATCATAATATATTTTATAAAGAGGCACTGAAGGATCATTATCAAAAAGTCAATGATTTAAACAAGGTGATCAAATGAAAAAAAGAGAAATGTTCACATTTGTATGTTTTATTTGTATATTAACACTTTTTGGTGCTCCATCCCTGGCTTCAGATAACTCCTGCCTTGATTGTCATGAAAAACTTACTGCATTCAATGAAAAAGAAAAACAACTGAATGAAGTAAGAATAAAACATCTCGAAAGAGATGTAGCATGTTCTCTTGAATGCCATGCGACTACATTAGATAAATTTGCAAAAAGCAACTATGAACAATGGACAAGATCCAAACATGCCCTGTTCCAGGTAACATGCAATAATTGTCATGGGGGGGATCCTTCTTCTGATGTGAAAGAGTCTGCTCATATAGGAGTTTTGCGATCATCAGATCCTAATGGTTCGGTGTTCTACAGGAATGTACCGGAGACCTGCGGAAAATGTCATACGGAGGAATATAATCAGTTTAAAGAGTCCTTACATTATCAAAGATTAAAAGATCTTAAACAGGCCCCAACGTGCGATACATGTCACAGCCCTCATGAATTTAAGGTATTGAATAGCACTGATTTTAAGGATCTTTGCAGCAGTTGTCATAATATTGAATTGGAGATCGCCCCGGATATTCCTGAAAAAGCTTCAAAGGCCATTGAAAATGCACAGGCATTGAAATCGGAGATCTTCAAAGCCAGATCAGCCATACAACGGGCAAAACAACAGGGAAAAGATATCACAGCTGCCCAGAAACATCTTGATGCTGCAATATCCATACAGGACAATCTTCCAATCCAGTGGCATAGCTTCAACCTTCCGCATTTCCAGAATGTGACTGACGAAGGTATAAATTATGCACGGACCTCGCAGGAGGACTCTGGTTTCCCGCCTGAAAAGCCAAAAACACCGGGATTCGGAATAATATCATCACTGATCGGAATGAGCTCCATCTATCTACTGGTAAGACGAAAATGAAAGAGGTGTAATTATTATGAATAAACGACGATTTAATAAGATCATAATTCTGATTGCATTAGTTTTCTTATTATTCACGCCATCTCTGGCTTTTGCAAGACCTGAATATGCTGTTAAAGAAAGCAGGAATTGCCCATTTTGCCACACAAGGGATGGACCGCCGCAGCTCAATGAAATCGGCGTCTATTATGTGACCCACAATCATTCTGCCGAAGGCTATGTCCCGGCGCCAAAGGCGACACCGACCCCGGAGCCGATAAAGGAGATCGAGATCGGAGTTCACATGACTACCTGGGATGTTGGAATGAGAGCATTCTCTATTTTACTCCTCATGCTTTTGGTTGTTTATTTAATACGGTTGTGAGATGATCTTATGCATATAGAAAAAATCGAATATGGGCCCGAAAAAACAGGAATGTGGTCAAATGTTGCATTTGCGCTGGTAATTTTATTAACACTTCTGGCAACAGTGATAACCGGTAGTATTTTCTGGAAGATCCTTTCAAGCGATGCTGAAATGGCTGCGACAAGATCATTCATTGAAGAAGTTGGAACATTGCTTGCATATCTCCTCTTTGACCTGGGAGCGATAATCTACCTTTACGTTAAAGGATTGCTGCGCGACGAATACGTTACGACATTGGAGTGATATCTATGGAAGATAAGATCACACTTACTATTACAAGAAGGAAACTTACTGAAATTCTTATGGGATTGGTTGCATTGTTCTTTGCAGGAGGAACAATAGCATCTATATTGAAATATCTCTGGCCTGCGACTGCTGCAAAGGGAGAGAGCACTGAAATAAAAATTGCAAATGCTGATGAAGTGCCATCTGGAAGTGTAAAGAAATTCATGTTCAATGGAAAAGCGGCTGTCCTGATCCATATGCCTGCGGGTTTCAGGGCATTCGGGTCTGTTTGCACACACCTGGGCTGTATCGCTTACTGGAAACAGGATGAGAATATCCTTTTCTGTCCTTGCCACCTTGGCAAGTTCGACCCCAATACAGGCGCGGTATTATCGGGACCACCACCATCTCCTTTGCCGGCTATAGATGTAGTAGTTAAGGATGGAGAGGTGTTCGCCCTTAAATGGAAAGACCCGAATTACGTAAATACCATTTCATTCTATGCAGGAGCAGCGTGAGGTAATATGTCTTTATTAGATAATATCAACGAATGGATATATAGCAGGTTCAAAATAAAGGATCTATTAACATCAATAGTGAAGCATCCTGCGCCAGACTACGCGGTAACAAATCCATTATATTGTCTTGGAGGAACTGCGTTTTTGTGTTTCCTTATCCTGGTCGGGACAGGGATCTTCCTTGCCATGTACTATAAACCCACTCCGCTTGAAGCTTATAAGAGCGTGGAACACATCATGACCGTGGTGCCAATGGGAAGCCTGATACGAAGCATCCATCACTGGGCGGCAAATATGATGATAGCCGCAGTAATGCTTCATATGATGAGGATCTACTTTATGGGCGCCTATAAGAAACCGCGTGAACTGAATTGGGTGGTTGGCGTAACATTGTTGTTGATCACTACAACTTTTGGTTTCTCGGGATATCTGCTGCCCTGGGACCAGCTTGCTTTCTGGGCGACAAAAATAGGAACAGGAATTGCAGGTTCAATTCCAATTATGGGTCAATATATTTCCTTGCTCCTGGTGGGTGGAACTGACATTGGCGCAGAGACTATGACGCGTTTCTTTGCCATCCATGTAATGGTCCTTCCTTTAACAACTGCAATTCTCCTGGTATTGCATTTTGCAATGGTAAGGATACAGGGCATCTCAGGGAGGTTATAATATGTCATTGACAGAAACAGAAAAAAAGAAAGGAGAGAAAAAAGACAGGGAACCTGTCAGGATAACCGGTCTTCCCTTCTTTCCGCATTTCCTGCTACGTGAAGTTGTTGTTATGTGTTTCATAGCAGGAAGTCTCATATTGATGGCATCAATTTATCCGGCAGGCCTTCTAAAACCGGCTGACCCTTTCGATACACCCACGCCTATATATCCTGAATGGTATTTCCTGTATGTCTTTGGTTTCCTCAAATTCTGGACATGGGATATAGGACCGATAGATGCAAAAATGATAGGGGTTACGTTACCCATGGTATTGTGGTACGGCCTTCTCTTCATGGTTCCATTCATAGACCGAAACCCTTCGATCGATATCAGGAAAAGAAAGGTCGCAGTGGCTCTTGGGGTAATAGCGCTTCTTGGGATACTCTATTTCACATACTTCAGCATAGTCCACCATTGATGAGATTTTCAAGATCGAAATACGAAAAGATAGATGCGGTTTCAAAATTCACAGGACTCATCCTGTTAGCCCTTTGCATCGATAATGTTTCAAAGGGCAATTATTATTTAGCCCTTTTTCTTTTTGGACTTGGAGGAATGATCGGGATCATGCCGATTTTTTTCAAGGTTGATTGATAAACATAGTTTCTTATTCTTTAAAATTGTTATATTAAAAAACATTTGTTCGTTCTATGGATTAATATGATGATATGGTGAAACAATATATTTGTGGGAGCTTAGCATGAATGATATCAAAAAAAATACCGGTTCTAATTTGCCAGAAGTTAATACATTGTTCAAGAGTCTTTTTGATTTTGCTCCTGATGCGATAATTGTTGTAAATAATAAAGGTATCATATTAAACGCCAATGCCCAGGCTGAGAAAATCTTCGGATATACCGCGCAAGAGCTGATCGGAAAACCCGTCGATCTCATCATACCTGAGAGCTTCAGGGAAAAGCACAATTTAAAAATGAAAGAGTTCATGCAACATCCCAGGATACGCCTCATGGGAGCTGACCTTGAGCTTTATGCATTGAGAAAGGATGGTTCTGAATTTCCAGTTGATATAGCCCTTGGTTATATCGAAACACCAGACGGCATTAATGTTTTAAGCATTGTCCGTGACATCACGGAACACAAGAAGATGGAAGAGGCAATAAAGATAAGTGAAGCAAAATACCGGGGCATTTTTGAAAATGCCGCTGAAGGGATTTTCCAGACAACGAAAAATGGACGTTTTCTTTCAGCAAATCCTGCTTGTGTGGAACTTCTGGGCTATTCATCAGCAGAGGAACTTATTGCGACTGTGACAGATACCCGCAAATTATATGCAGATCCGGGAAGGCGCCTCCATCTTTTTAGATTGATACAGGCAGATGGCAAAGTTTCCGATTTTGAAGCCCAGATATTTAGAAAGGATGAAAGTAAGATCTGGGTTTCAATAAATGCTCATGCCTTAAGGGATACGAAGGGCATGGTAGTTGGTCTTGAAGGCATGGTCATTGATATTACTCATCGCAAAAGAGCACAGAAGAACTTCCAGATGTTAATTGATGGGACTCCAGATGCCATCATTGCCATCGACCAGAATGCTCATATCCTTCTTATCAATTCGAAAACCGAAAGACTATTTGGATATAGCAGACTCGAATTGTTGGGTGGCTCTTATGATATCCTGATACCAATGCGATACAGAGGAAAACATATTGCATACTGCAAGAGTTATTTTGCCGATCCAACAACAAAAATCATGGCGCTTCATCTAAGCTCGGTTGCAAGACGAAGGGATGGTAGTGAATTCCCGGTGGAGATCAATATGAGCCCACTGGAAACTGATGAAGGGATAATCGCTGTGATCGATATTCGCGATATTTCAGAGAAAAAGAGCTGAAATAGATACTTTTGGATATAATTTGGGTATAATTCTGGAAAAATACTATTAAAGGACAGGTCAATTATTGATTGCGTAGAGGATAAATAACAATCATCAAGATTCACTTCCTATCCTATCCAAATCTATCCAAGAACTCTTGAAATCCTCTACCTTTTCTAATTATTCTATTTGGGATCCATCTTTCTGAATTTAAGTTCTAAACTCATGACCTTAAAAATGTCTCACAAAAAAGAAGCTATGATCGCTTACCTCAAGAAAGATCTTGAAAATGCTCACGATATTGATGCGAAAAAGCTTGCAAACCATATCAGGACTGTAGGTTTTGAATGCAGAAAATGTGCCAATTGCTGTATGAGTGAATTTGGCGATAATACTGTAATCGTGTCTCCTTCGCAGATAAAGCTAATTTGTGACAGATATGGGCTAATGCATGATGATTTCGTGATCCCTATGCCTTCACAGGACAGGGATGAGAATGGTAATATCCATACATTTGAATGGAGACTGAAGAGAAATGGGGAGTGCATTTTCCTGAAGGAAAAAATGTGTGAAATATATGAATGCAGGCCATTTATATGCAGAACTTATCCTTTTTACCTCCTTGATGGGAAACTCGTGGTCTGTGAATGTATGGGGATCGGAGGAATAATAAGCGATATTGATAGCAATGAGCTGGCAGGAATTCTCAAAGAAAGATATGTCCGGGAAATAAAAGAATCGATAGCACTGTTTGAAAAGTTCAATGGGTTCAATCCGAGGGGCCATGGCAATTTATGTGTGCATGATAGCGAAGGGGAACACTGGATCGAATAGTGAGCCATTTATAATTTAATGCAATGCTTCAGGAATTCATCAAACGAATTCGAGGCAGGATGTGTATGCATGTAACTGGCTAATGTATTATACTCCATCAACCCGTCCCGCCCTTCAAATATCCCTTTTCCCCTGTGTAAAGTATATACAAGGCGGGCATCCCGGTCACATTCAGTTGTTGAATAATGGAACTCATGCCCCTGTATTATTGTTCCTCTTTTTGTGAAAGGGGAATCCATGACGGTATGAGCTTGCGTATAACCAAGCGCCTGTAGTTTCCCGGTCATCCTGGAACTTGCACCAAGGACGCCCGCCATCCTGTAATTCCTTTCTGTTTCAAGACTGGCTCCCAGGTACAGTAAAGCTCCGCATTCGCCATAGATGGGCATCCCATCCTGTGCTGCTTTTTTTATCTCATGCCTGGTGTTTGAGGCTTCAAGTTCCTTTGCAAAAAGTTCAGGATATCCTCCTCCAAGATATAATCCATCAATTTCTGGCAGTTTATCTTTTATAGGGCTGAAGAAAACGAGTTCTGCGCCTGATCTTTTCAAGGAGTCAAAGGTATCCTGGTAATAGAAACAGAATGCGCTGTCATTTGCGATGCCAATCTTTACAACGAATTTCTCATGAAGCGTCTCAAAATTACATTCTGGCTCATTAAAATTTCCAGCTATGCTTTTTACTGCATCTATATCGACATATTTTTCAATGAAATCGGCCAATTCTACAATAATATTTTCAGAGTTATTCTTATTTTCGTGTGCCATCTCAAGACCAAGATGACGTGAAGGAATAGAAAAATTCTTATTTTTCGGGACTGCTCCGATAACAGGGATATTTAAGCCGGCGCCTTCCAGCGAATCCCGGATAAGTTTAACATGTCTTTCACTGCCGATGTTATTAAGGATGATCCCCTGGATATTGACATCCCGGTCAAATTCCATAAAACCTTTTACCAGGGCGGCAGTGCTTCTTGAAACACCCTGCGCATTTATTACAAGAATGACAGGTACTTTCAGGATTTTGGCGATATGCGCCGAACTTGCGATCTCGGTTGCGTCAAGCCCATCAAAAAGACCCATTACACCTTCAATAATGCAAAAGTCAGCTCCATGTGCTCCCCGGATAAATGTTTCTACAACACCTTTTTCCTCCATTATGTAACTATCAAGATTTCTGGATGGACGGCCGCAAATTCGCGTATGGTGGGTCGGGTCGATGAAATCAGGTCCGACCTTGAATGGCTGTACCCTTGCCTTCCTGGATATAGCAGCCATAAGTCCCATTGCGATTGTGGTTTTTCCAACGCCACTGCCTGTTCCGGCGATCATGAGGGCTTTTGTTCTGGAAATATACATGATTTAAACGTAAGGAGTTAAATGAATATAAAATCATGTTGTAAAAGAAGTGAGATTATGTCAGCCTGTCAACCCATTAATTATAATAATGTTACACCAGAAGTATTCGCATGTATGAAGAAAAAGCTTGGAGACGCCGGAATAAATGTCCCCCCTGGAAACAGCGGTGAAATGCAAGGCAGCGGCGTTAAAGCCCATTTTGAATGGGATGGGAGATCAAATCTGAAAATAATTGTCACAGACAAACCATTTATTGTAAGATGTGGCTATGTTCTTAGTAAAATAACCGATCTTGTCCAGAAATGCTATGGAAATTTATAAGTTCGTCGTAAATTTATAGTCTGGTTTTTAGCTTGTATCTATTTTGTCTTGAGATAATCATCTATCGCCCGAGCTGCGATCTTTCCGGCACCCATTGCAGAGATCACCGTGGCAGAACCTGTCACTGCGTCACCTCCGGCATAAACACCTTTTTTAGTTGTTTCACCATTTTCTTTTGCAACGACTGTTCCGTGTTTTGACATCTCAAGCCCGGTCGTTGTTCTTGGAACGAGTGGATTTGGCGATGTCCCGATCGCCATTATCACAACATCTGCTTCGATCTTATGTTCAGAACCGGAAAGGGGCATAGGCCTGCAGCGTCCTGTTCCGTCAGGCTCGCACAGGTACATATTGATACATTCGATATGAGTGACCCAGTTCTTAGCATCCCCTTCCAGTCTCAAAGGATTTGTAAGGAGCCTGAACTGTATCCCTTCCTCTTTTGCATGCTCTATCTCTTCAGCGCGCGCTGGCATCTCCTCTTCCCCGCGCCTGTAAACGATCGTGACCTCCTCTGCTCCAAGGCGCAGGGCGCATCTTGCTGAGTCCATGGCTACATTTCCGCCCCCAACAACGACTACATGCTTACCTTTACGGACAGGAGTATCATATTCGGGGAACCTGTAGGATTTCATAAGATTGACACGCGTCAGGAATTCATTGGCAGAATATACACCGTTTAAGTTCTCACCATCGATATTCATAAATACAGGAAGTCCTGCGCCTGTCCCCAGGAAAACAGAATCGAATTCAAGCAGCAGGTCATCAACAGTATCGATCTTCCCGATCACCGAATCAAGAAGTATATTAACACCGAGTTTTTTCACATATTCCACTTCTGCTTTTACAATATCCTTGGGAAGACGAAATTCCGGTATACCATAAGTAAGAACGCCCCCTGCTGCATGCAATGCTTCAAATATCGTGACCGAATGACCCATTCGCGCAAGATCCGCAGCCGCTGTCAGTCCAGCAGGTCCTGAACCCACGACTGCAACTTTCTTTCCTGAGGGTTTTGGTCTTTCAGGGACTTCACTTCCTTTTGCCAGTTCTTTATCTGAAACAAAACGCTCAAGTCTTCCGATCGAAACTGGCTCACCTTTCTTTTTCAGGATACATGATGCTTCACACTGCGTTTCCTGCGGACAGACGCGCCCGCAGACAGCAGGAAGCGCATTATCGGTTTTAATATTTTTTATGGCACTGTCGAAATCACCTTCAGCCAGATGCTTAATAAAATCTGGTATATGTACCTCAACAGGACATCCTTCCACACATTTGGGTTTCTTACACTGGAGACATCTTTTTGCTTCTTCAACAGCCTGCTCATCAGTATAACCAAGAGCGACTTCCTTGAAATTGGATCTGCGGATCCCGGGGTCCTGTAATGGCATCTTCTGGCGCGCTAACATGTGCATCCCTCCCTTTCGCATTTGTATTTTTCAAATGCAGCCTTCTCCTCTGGCTGGTACATGGAAAGACGGTTCATAAGAAGAGTAAAATCCACAAGATGAGCATCGAATTCTGGCCCATCCACACAAGCAAATTTCGTCTCATTTCCCACAAGCACCCTGCATGCACCGCACATCCCTGTGCCGTCAACCATGATAGAATTAAGACTGACTATGGTTTTGACATTGAACGGCCTTGTTACACCTGCCACAGCGCGCATCATGACCGGAGGACCAATAGCGATAACCCGATCAACTTTCGTTCCGCTTTCTAATATTTTCTTGACAATATCGGTCACAAAACCATGATGTCCTTTTGTTCCATCATCTGTGGTGATATACAGTTCATCACTAAACTCCCTCATCCTGTCTTCCCACAGGAGCAGGTTTGCGCTTCTGGCACCTATTATCGAAATAACTTTATACCCTGCTTCCTTGAAAGCCCGCGCCTGTGGAAAAATAGGCGCAACTCCAACGCCTCCGCCCACTAAAACTACCATACCGCCTTTTTCGATCTCAGACGGGTTCCCAAGAGGCCCGATGAAATCCAGGATCGCATCGCCAGTCTTGAGTGCCGCTAATTTAGCTGTGGTTTTTCCAACCGCCTGGAATATCATAGCGATCGTTCCTTTTTTGCGGTCAAAATCTGCGATCGTAAGAGGTATCCTTTCCCCTGTTTCATCGATCCTGAGTATGATGAATTGTCCGGGCTGGGCCTTTTTGGCAATACGCGGGGCTTCTATGTCCATGAGAAAAATTGTGGGCATAAGTTCCTGTTTTTTTAAAATGGTAAATGACATGTTTTATTCATCTCTATAGGAGGGCTCATAGGGATGATTGGGATATAAAAATTTGCGTTTAAGCGAATGGGATATTTTCATCTTATTGTTCAAACCTCAATGCATCCACCGGATTCATCTTTGCTGCATTCCTGGCAGGAGCAACTCCTGAAAGCACACCTACGATTATAGAAAATGCAAGCGCAAATATAATTAGTGACGGTGGGACGACCGTGGTCATAGCCCCTCCAGGCCCTATCATCTGAAGACCAATTGCCGAGATCAAATATGATATCAAAATACCGATAGTTATTCCTATCACTCCCCCCACGACACCGAATAATCCCGATTCGATCAGGAAAAGTTTCATCACTTCACTATCAGTGGCCCCAAGGGCTTTGAGTAGTCCAATTTGTCTTGTACGCTCCATAACAGACATGAACATGGTATTTGCTATACCCACAGCGCCCACAAGAAGTGAAACTGCCGCAATTGCGCCAAGGAACATCGTTATAGCCGAGGTGACACTGCTTATCTGCTGCTGGATGGATGCAAAAGCGGTCACTGTAAAATCTCTTGTTCTTGAATTCACGTGCCGTGACATCATAAGCTTCTGTTCCATATCGGCTTTCACTTTATCTGCTAAATTCTGGTCAGCGATCTTCACAGTTATTGAGGAGAACTGGTTATTCTCTAAAGTCTCTGTAATAACATCACGAGCCGATTCAGCAGGCATAAATACGGCGTGATCCGTTCCGCCAAAGCCACCCGATTGGGCAAAAATACCCACGACTTTAAAGGTTTTTCCTCCTATCGTTATTGGCCTGTTCTGGGTGATCGGCTGCAAAAAAACCTCATGGGCTAAAGAATATCCTATCACGACAGCATTTGAGTCCCCTGGTTGGAGATACCTGCCTGCTTCAAGATCAGTAGTAATTAAGGAACGCCAAACGGTGGTATCAACCCCGCTTATAGAAGCTGAGGTCTTTTCATTACCCAATATTATATCAGACCTGCCTGAAACAAGCCCATTTACAAGAATAACACCCGGTACCTGTTTGATCATATTCACATCTTTGTCTGTAAGATTCACGGTCGTAACACCCCCGCCCTCAGGCCCATGCCTATCTCCCATACCAGTGGCTCTTGAATACCCCGGAGTGACGGTTATCAGGTCCGCCCCAAGACTTCCAAGACTCTTCTGGACGCTTGCCTGCATACCCTCACCTATGGAGATGATCGCCACGATAGCAGCCACTCCAATTACGATGCCAACTATCGTAAGCCAGCTTCGCATCTTACTTTTCCTGACATGGCTTAACGATAACTTGAATATATCATACGTTTTCATGTTTGGATCTCTGGAATAATGACGTTATTTTTCCTCGCTGCCAGTATAGCACCACAATAATCAAAGCTGCAAGCATCCATGTTGTATAATTTGTACCAGTAGATTTCGTTTGTGTTCCTGTTGAGGATAATTCCACAGTCAGGAACTTTGTTAAGGTGTGTCTTTGTCCGCTTGTATCAGTATATTGTATTTCCATTTCAAGAGTGTTCCCGGCTCCAAGAGTCTTTGTGATCTGGAATGGCGCAGATGTGTAATCACCAGGATTTAAATTTCCAAGTACGGAAGTACTGCTTCCGGTAGCGGAGAAGTTTTCCTGGCGCGGCAGGCTGACTGCCACTGCGCTTGCAGGGCTTATCCCGACATTTGCGACATTGAGTGAAAATGATCCCAGAGCCTCCACATAGCTTATGTCAAATTCTGTCATTCCCGCAACGACCAGTCCGATAATGTTATCGGTCGAATAATTGTTCTGCCCTGTGATCTTTACAGGAATATTATACACGCCCGGACGTGCAGCGATATCTACTGCCATATTGAATGTAATAGTTGAAATATCTCCTGCCTTCATAGTACCCAGGGAAAATTGTTTTCCTCCACCCAGGATAGAGAATACTGAATTCGAGCTGGCAAGAGTGATTTCAGCGACAGCGTTTTGCACAGTTCCAGTGCCGGTATTTTTAAATGTGATCTTCTCTGTGTTCTTGCTCGTAGGCGCCACTATATCTAGAGATGAATTTATGATGATGATCATTGGTTTACCCTTAACGACCAATATCTGGTCAATGAGTTTAGTGGTCTGCATCATCGGTATGTTGGAACTGCTTGTCTGAAGTCCCCGGTAATTAACAAAAACATTGAAATAATAATCACCTTCGATTGCATCAGGATCCACATAGATCCGGAACTTTGCAGTGCGTTGGGATCCCCAATCTGTTATTGTTCCAAGTGAATCTACATCATTCAGTATAGTTACAGCATTCGCTGAAGCATTTTCTTTGGGGGCAAGTTGTACGGAAACATCTTCCATCGTGTTGCCATATCCAATATTCTTTATCGGGACATAGACATACGTCGTATCTCCGGGATATACTGGTGCGTTTTCAGTCACCAGGTAATTTGAGGATGCAGATGCGACATGTGCTAACAATAATGTATATATTATAAATATTATTTTATTATATTTGTTCATTTTCCGCCTACTATTTTTCCATCCAGCATTTTTACAACTCTTCCTGCAGATCCTGCAATTTTCGGGTCGTGTGTTATCATTACTATAGTTATTCCCTCACCGTTCAATTTTTTAAAAACATCCATAACTTCGCCTCCTGATTTTGTATCAAGATTCCCGGTCGGTTCATCGGCCAGAAGGATGGAAGGACCTGTTGAAAGCGCTCTTGCAACCGCAACTCTTTGCTGCTGGCCGCCTGATAACTGGGAAGGAAAATGGTTTCCTCGTTCCGATAAACCAACCATTTCGAGAAGTCTTCTTGATGTGTCTTCCACTTCGTTTTCAGGAAATTCATGTATCCTCATAGGTAATCGAATGTTTTCAACAGCTGTTAATGTAGGATACAGGTTAAAAGTCTGAAATATGAACCCGATCTTTTTACCTCGTACTCGCGCCAATTCATCACTTTCGAACTCTGTTATATCCTTATTCTCAAGTAATACTTTTCCGCTCGTTGGCATATCCAGACACCCGATCATATTTAGCATCGTTGATTTTCCGCAGCCGCTGGGGCCTGTTATAGCCACGAATTCACGCGCTTTGACCGCCAGGTCTATTCCTGCAAGCGCAGGCACGTCAAACTCACCCATACGATATATTTTCCAGACATTTTGAAGTTCAATTTTATTTTCCATATTTCACTTCACTTTTCTCACAATAGCCACTTTTTTCATATCGGTTTGGACTATATAGGTTATGTTCGTATATGAAATAACTACAGGAACAACTTTCTGGTCTCCAGCCCGGGTGAATAATATTCCACCTTTGAACATAAACGGATACAATTTGATCTTTCGAAGAACTGAAATATGAAGAGAAGGGAATTAGCTCATCCTTCCTCTTCCAAAGTTTCCTGACATCTTATTTTTGCCAGGTCCGCCTGGTAAACCAAGCTGATCTCTGAGTTCTTTTACTTGTGTGTAATTTCCATCTTCCATTGCCTGGTGAAGCTGAACAAGTATTTTGAAGTCGTCCTCGTTCTGGATATTTGATATCATTGGAGAATTCACTGCTACCGTTTTCCAGGCTTCATAGTCACCATTTTCTAATGCCTGTTCCATTTCCCCATTACAAACTGCTGTTCCAGTAGACATTCTTCCTCGCATTTGCGACATCTTTTCGTTTACCATGTTGCTTTGGCCTTGCTGATCCATTCCTGAGAATTTTCCTGCAAAGGCTGATACTCCTGCTATGGATGCTATGACTATAAAAATAGCCAGAACACCAAATATTGTTTTTTTATTCATATTTGAGTCACCTCAAATACTATATTATTTGAACTCATTTATAAGAGGAAAGAAGGTAAAATGTACACTTCAAGTCCACTTTGTTTATTAATGTCAAGTAAAAATATTGATAATTTATGCCACCCTTTCATGTAATTGAACCTGCCAGACTGCTTGTGGAACTTATCTACACCCTCATAGTTGTATTTTTGTGCTTTGGAATATTTTATAAAACTAAAGAAATATATGATCTAACAAAGTATGAAGGGGTAAAATATTTCAGGATCGCATTCTTATTCTTTGGCCTGGCATTTCTTTTCAGGTTCCTGTCT
Organism: Candidatus Methanoperedens sp.; assembly: GCA_026552975.1. Classification (GTDB taxonomy): domain Archaea; phylum Halobacteriota; class Methanosarcinia; order Methanosarcinales; family Methanoperedenaceae; genus Methanoperedens. Next base: position 30,023 of record JAPMTR010000070.1, on the reverse strand, counting down.
ATTTTTGTAATGTTAATGGGGATCACATTTGATCTTGATATTTCAATGTATCTTTTCAGGGTCTTTCCGCTTGCTTTTAATGGATACTTTAGCACAATGGCTATTCTGTTATTAACATACAGTATGGTCTGGAAAGAGCTGTCGATAAAAAATATTTTAATAGTATCTAATGCCATTGCTATTATAATATCGGGTATTATGTTTTTTTTAAGATCCCCTACTATTATGATGGGGGCTCAGGCAATATTGCTGGTTTTTGCAATAATAATAGCTATTTATATTTATAGTCGATCAAAAAAGATCTCCCGGATATTTGTATTATATGTTTTATTTATCCTGTTCTGGATAGTTAATCTGCTCACCCTGGGTCCGAAAAGGTTTGTTCCAATTGAAATACAAACGATATTTCATATAATATCGATATCTGTGATCGGAATAATATACTTAAAGGTGTCTAAATGGACAAAGTAAAGCGAAAGAGAGAACGCCTGGAGATGATATTTGATATTTTAACTATTATCCGGAATCATCAAAATTCCATAAAACCAACACCTTTGCTTCGGCAATCAAATCTTTCCTCGCAAAGTTTTACCGAATATTTAAACGAATTATTGGAAAAAGATCTGGTCAAGGAAATTACTGATGAAAATGAACGCAAGTTCCTGACATTGACTGATAAAGGATTTAAATATCTGGAGAAATATAAACTAATTCTGGGTTTTATTGAGGAATTTGAATTATAGTCAGATCATTCGAAATTATCCAGAAAGGTTGAATTAATTATGCATTTTGAAACATATGTTAAGTCATCAATGGAGAAATGATACAAAAAGTGATACCGGATTATAAAGAACGAGTCTTTTATATATGCGGCCCTCCAGGGATGGTAGATGCAATGGTGGGAATATTAAAGTTATTAAACATACCTGAAACCCAAATAAAAAAAGAACAATTCGTTGGGGACTGAAATCTCAATTTCGTGAACTACACGAACCCGAAAGGGATTAAGCGTCCCGCCGCATCGAACCTCTATTGGGAATTCCTTGACGGGCGTTAATTCCGTAGTTTTAACTGGGTTTTGATCGTAATAGTTTTTCTGGCTTGAGATATCTCTCCTTTTCACTGAATATGCACCCGCAATATTTCTGACTATAAAGTCCCATGTCTTTTGATATCTCGCGGGATTTCCTGTATCCGACCCTGAAATCCTCATAATAGAATTCCACGCCATGTTCATCTGAAGCTTTTTTCCCGACATCAGCAAGCAGTTCATGCTTCTGGAAAGGTGAGATCAATAATGTTGTCGTGAAAGCATCAAATCCTAATTCACTTGCAGTTTTTGCAGTAACTTCCATCCTGGACTCATAGCAGAATCTGCATCTTTCTGAGGCAGAAAGCGCTCCCCTGAGATAGTTTTCCAGGTCATATTCAGTATTGTAGATCACTTTTGTTTTTTTCATTTGTGCATATTGCTCAAGGGAAGTCCTGCGGTTCTTGTATTCCATGTAAGGATGAATATTGGGGTTGTAAAAAAAAGCTGTTACATCATGTCCTTTTTCAACAAGGGATTCGTTCGGATATGTGAAGCATGGGGCGCAGCAGACATGGACAAGGATTTTCATAGTTTATTTTCACCAATTTCAACCACAAGATAATACAAAGTCTATCATTTACTCAATCATTTCACAAGTGGTGACCCAAATGTGAAATCCTCAAGCTCGATGACCTTTTTCCACAATTCTTTGCAATCACAATCAAGATTCTTAAAAACTGCATTATCCTGTGTGGCCGAGAATATCCTGATGGCCTCTGCCACATCATCATCGCACTTGCCGCAATTATGGGGGCCGCGCTTTGAACCTGCCGCCACAGGATCTGACATTATGACTGATTCTGGGGATGATTCTTTACCTCTCGTTAAAGCTTCAACTGCGCTCCACAACCAGGGGGGCCGGTAATCTCCGCGCTCATTCATTTCCTCAACAAGCGTTCCTTTCTGGACATTACACAGGTTCATGGATATTGTTCCTGCAAAGGGCGCTGCATCTTTTATGGACCGTATCATATCATCCATGGCCAGACCTTCTGAAAGAAACGGGGGCTTCATCATAAGATATGCTTTTACAGTTGCATTATTCCTTTTTGCAACTTCACTTGCCCGGACAAAATCCGAAAATGAAAAACCCTTATTGATGCTCTCCTTTCGTATCATGTCGTTGCTTGTTTCAAGACCGATCGCTACCTCGAATCTTTTTCTAAGAGCTGATACTGCATCACTGACTTTTTCATCTGTCACATATTCAGGTCTTGTTTCTGCTATTACTTTTTTTACCCTGTTATCTTTATTCAGACGTGTGAGCATCTCCGTCCTTGTAGCCAGGGATATTTCACCGTCATCTAGAAAGCTTCCTGATGTGAATATTTTAAGAATGATCTCTTCATCCTTACATCTTGACATCGCATTCTCAAACTGCTTCATCAGGTCATTATGTGACGGCGCCTCCCGCGCGCTGTCATAGATGTACCCGCACATGGTGCAATTTTTCCACCTGCATCCAGATGTCTGGAAGATCACAGTAAGAGCGGTTATTGGCTTTCCATCCAGCAGGTCTTTTCCTGTCCAGACTGCTGTGGGTCTGTCCGGAGGGTTGTATTTGATCTTCTGCTTTTCGCGGATATTCTGGATAATTTTAGTGAGTGACATATTTCATTTCAATAAATATACTCTTGCTTATTATTTTATTATTATTAAACAATTATTCAAACTCAATCGTAGCCGGAGGCTTTGGCGTCAAATCGTACAGCACCCTTGAAACATTGGGTATCTCGCCTGTGATCCTTGACTGGATCTTTTGCAGCACATCCCAGGGCAATTCCATAGCGTCAGCGGTCATACCATCCCTTGATCGTACAGCTCTAACCGCTATAATCCAGCCGTGCACCCTTACATCTCCTTTTACACCGGTGCCTTTTTCAAGAAGTGCGGCAAATGTCTGCCATGGTTTGAATTGTTCCAGAAGTTCTTCTTCCACGATTGCGTTGGCTTCCCTGACCACATCCAGTTTTTCCTCTGTCACTTCGCCAATGATCCTAACGGAAAGACCGGGGCCGGGGAATGGCATGCGGTCTGATATTTCCTTTGGAAGCCCCAGAGCTCTTGCTACTTCCCTCACTTCATCTTTATAAAGATCAGCTATTGGCTCCACGATACTTTCAAAATCCATAACGCTTGGAAGGCCGCCAACATTATGATGGCTCTTTATCCCACCTTCGGATTCGATCCTATCAGGATAGATCGTTCCCTGGATGAGGTGCTTTGCTCCCAGTAATTTAGCTTCACGTTCAAATTCACGAATAAATGCTTCACCCACTGCTTTTCTTTTTATCTCAGGATCTGTTTTACCTTTAAGCGCCTTGAGGAAGTTCTCTTTTCCATCCACGACCTGGAGGTTCATATCAGAAAATATTTTCTTAATTATTTCAGTTTCCCCTTTTCGCATAAGTCCGGTATCGATATAAATAGGCGTCAGAAGATCCCCGATCGCCCGGTGCGCTAGAACTGCGCAGACTGAGCTATCGACTCCTCCGGAGAGGGCGATTATTGCTCTTCCCCTGATGTCTTTCTTTATTTTGTGTATGCTGTCCTGAATGAATTTATCAACTTTGACCATTAGGCTCTAGATTATTATTACTTCTTTAAATGGTTTTTTATCTTTTCAAGAAATAATATCATCAGTCTGAACTTTTTTTATTTCCTGCACTCCTTCAATAATTCTTCGAACGTATATTGTTTCGGCATCACCTTAACTTCTACCCCCATGCGCGACAAAGTATCAGCTGTGGGTTTGCCTATTGCAGCCACAGTCTTTTCATTCATGATCCTTATAAGTTCATCCTTTATCCCCATTTCATCTGCGATCGACATAAAATTCCTTGCCATCATTGTACTTGTGAATGCGAAAATATCCACTTCCCTGGAAAGCGCACGATTCATAAGCGCAACATGGCGCTCATCCCTGGGGCTGATAATCTGGTATACCTGTGTTTCATAAACCACTGCCCCCTTCTCAAGAAGACCTGTCACAAGTTGCGGCGCTCCGTGGCTGCTCCTTGCGATATCGATGACAGCTCCTTCAATTCCTGTAAGTTCTTCCACCAGTCCTTGTGAACTGTAGGTTCGCGGCATAATGCTTACATGGATATCGTTCTTCAAAATAGCGTCCCTGGTCTTTGGGCCAACTGCCACGACCTGTGTTTTATTAAGCCGTTCAATAAATTCATCCGGGTCTTTGAACTTTAATAACGTGAACTCAACACCATTAGCACTTGTGAAGATCACATAATCAGATTCTCCTTCCATTATGCGATTTACAAAACCATCGAAATTAGCATCTCTGCGGTCAACCACATCGATCATGGGTGCGCTGATGACCGAAAAACCCATGGAATTTGCCAGCCTGACTGACTCTGCCTGGTATCCGGCAGGTCTCATAATGGCTATTACTTTCATTTTGATCTTTCAAGGAGCAAGTTCGTGATGTAATTTTACAACATCACCTATTATGGTTATCGCTGGAGCTTTCACCTTTCGCTGTTTGCACAGGCTTACGATGTCAGCAAGTGTCCCTATGGTTACGCGCTGGTCGGGACGTGTGCCTCTTTCGATAACAGCAACTGGGGTATCAACAGATTTACCATATTTAATTAATTCTTTCACATTTCTCTCAAGCATGGTCACTCCCATAAGGATAACAAGTGTCCCCTGGAATCTTGCAAGCAATTCCCAATCAAGAGCCGTTTCTTCCTTATCAGGATCTTCATGCCCTGTGATAAATGTGACCATGGATGCGTAATCCCGATGCGTTACCGGAATTCCGGCATAGGCAGGAACCGCTATTGCCGAGGTAATGCCTGGTACGATCTCTATTTTGATCCCTTCAGCAGCAAGTGTCTGGGCCTCCTCACCACCACGTCCGAAAAGATATGGGTCACCCCCTTTGAGGCGCACTACGATCTTTCCTTCTTTGGCTCTTTTGACCAATAGCTCATTTATCTGCCACTGGGAAAGTTTATGATCCCCGGCATATTTCCCGACATCGATTTTTTCAGCAAATTCCGGAAGCATTGCAAGTATGGCCTTGCCTGGAAGCTGGTCATAAAGGATGACCTCGGCGCTCTCAATCAGTCTTTTTGCTTTTACTGTCAAAAGCTCCGGGTCACCGGGACCTGAGCCTACAAGATAAACTTTACCTTTCATTTTAGCCTCTTTTTGCGGCAAACATTTTTACAGCCTCTTCAACAAGTTTGCCTCCGCCTTTGTTGTTCAGCTCATTGCCGATCCGTGTTGCTTCCTTTTCATATTCTTCGGGGTTTATAAATTCATCTATTTTTACACAGCGTTTCCCGTCCACTGAGAGGACTTCTGTGCGTATGTGGATCCTGTTACCTTCAGTTTGTGCAAAAGCACCTATCGGTACAAGACAACCGCCACCCAGAATTCCGATTATTATGCGTTCGATCCTTGTCTCAAGCTGTGTCAGCGCATCGTTTAACACCTTGACCGATATCTGTGCCTCTGAATCCTTTTTAGTGACAATGACCACAGTTCCCTGATTTGCTGATGGTACGAATTCATTCGGACTGAGTCGCTCTCCAGGAAGATCCCATTTTAACCTTTCAAGTCCTGCTTCTGCCAGAAAAATGGCATCATATTGCCCCTCTTTAAGTTTTCGAAGACGAGTGTCAATATTGCCGCGTAATTCTTTGATTACAAGGTCATCCCTGAACCTGCTTAACTGGGAACGTCTTCGAAGGCTCGTGGTTCCGACAACGGCTCCTTTTGGAAGGTCTTTTAATTTTTTCTCTTCCCTTGTTAGTAGAAAATCATAAGGTGAGTCACGTTTCATGACCGCAGCTATCGTGAGTTGCGCCGGGCGTTCTGTGGGAACGTCCTTCATGCTGTGAACCGCGATATCGATCTCTCCGGCAAGCATGGAATCATCGATCTCACGCACAAAAACCCCGAAACCCTGCACTTCATGCAAAGGCCTGTCCGTGATCGCATCGCCGCTTGTTTTGATTATTTTGATCAGAGTGGGAACACCGTTCTTGGAGAGAAGGTTTTTCACAAGGTTTGCCTGGGCAAGGGCGAGCTTGCTGCCCCGCGTTCCTATTATCAATGGTTTTCCATGGCTCATTTCAGGTTCCTTTGGTAAGCATCTATCGTCCTGTCGATATCTTCTTTGGAATGAGCAAGTGAAAGGAAGTTTGTCTCAAACTGCGACGGTGGAAGGAATATACCGTCATTGAACATTTTCTTGAAGAATATATTGAATTTACCAATATCACATTTCAGAGCTTCGCTGTAATTATGGGGTCTATCCCCGAAGAAAACTTTGAACATGCTGCCAACGCCGCTTATGCTATATTTAAGTCCAAGATCACAAACGACGTCGGATAATGCCTTGCGAAGCGTTTCCCCGGTCTTATTTATTTTCTCATGAACGTTTTCTTTTTTCATCGTGTTAATCATTGCAAGTCCAGCTGTCATTGAAACAGGGCTGCCATTAAATGTTCCTGCCTGATAGACCGGTCCAGCCGGCGAGATCATCTCCATAATCTCACGATTTCCACCAATTACGCCAATGTGGAACCCGCCGCCCAGGATCTTTCCCAGTGTCGTCATGTCGGGTATTATTCCATAATATTCCTGCGCCCCGCCCATGGCAAGCCGAAATCCTGTGATAACTTCATCGAAAATGAGAACTACATCATTTTCTTTTGTGACCGCGCGGACTTCTTTAAGGTAATCCTTTTCTGGCAGGATAGGGCCAATATTTCCAAGGACAGGCTCAATGATAACTGCTGCCACATCATCTTTATAAGCTTCTATCGCCTCTGTCATGGCTTCGATATCGTTATATGGGACCTGAAGTGTGTTTTTCGTGAAATCTCTTGGAACTCCTGCAGAATCCGGCGTACCAAGAGTTGTTGCACCTGAACCTGCTTTTACAAGCGCTGCCTCATGAGCGCCATGAAAGCCGCCTTCGATCTTTATGAACTTGTCCTTACCTGTGAACCCTCTCGCCGCCCTAAGTGCGCCCATGGTCGCTTCTGTTCCTGTGGAAACGAACCGCACCATGTCGATACTTGCATAAAGTTTGATTATTTCCTTTGCAAGCGACACTTCAAGCTCGGATGGAGTACCATAAAGCCAGCCATCTGATAGCTGGTTTGTAACAGCTTCTTTTATTGCAGGATGGTTATGACCAAGAAGTAGCGGCCCGTAACCCATAACATAATCAATGTAAACATTGCCGTCAATATCGGTTATCTTTGAGCCGTTGGCACTTTTTGTATAAAATGGATATGGCTTGATAGCGCGAACCGGGCTGCTTACGCCCCCGGGTAATAATTTCTTGGCTTCTTCAAATAATTTTTTTGATTTCTCTGTTCCCATGGTTTACTGAAATTAGTAGAGAAAGTAATATATTTTGTGTTTTTGCAATTCTAACTATCTTTGGGTCCTGATATGAAAAAAATAGCAACGAACACAACGAACTTTCGGAAAAATAATAAAAAAACGTCCGGGCCGGGATTTGAACCCGGGTCGGTGACTCGACAGGCCACCATGATAGGCCGCTACACTATCCGGACTTTGGGGGATTTCTCTTAAGGGGTTTTATACATTTAAGCCTTTTGCAAGGGTCGTGAAAATCACCGGTATTTTGACTCCTCTGATTATAGACACCTTTGTAGCGTTCTTTAACAAAAGGCTTAAATCAAGGTATGTCCTCTAGGGGGTCACTTCAAGAATGCCGCCATAACTCAGTTGGTAGAGTGCCTGGCTGTTAACCAGGATGTCACAGGTTCGAGCCCTGTTGGTGGCGTCTATTCATTGGCATAGAGGACCATTGATCGGAAAACAATTTTAGGGCCTGTAGCTTAGTCAGGTTAGAGCGCCCGGCTCATAACCGGGCGGCCACCGGTTCAAATCCGGTCAGGCCCATAAACTTTTTGTGGGCAGTTTTTAAAATTCATCTCACTTCTTTTTTTATCTTATTTAATATTTTATACCATTCAATAAGAAACAATACTAATCCAGAAAATGCTATGAGTTCAAATAATTCATACGTTGCAGAATCTGGCGAATATTCTTCAAACCCTTCAAAAAATTCATGTGCCAGCATAAACAAGCCAGCAACAGAGATAAATATGACACTTCGAATGAAACTTCCTTTTTGTGAAATTACATCATCCGAATTTTGTTTGCACTTTGTTATGAATTTCCATGTCAGAGCTATATGAATACCAATATATACAGTGATCATGCAGAGTATTATTATAAATCCTTGAATTATCTGATACAGGGTATGATCATCAATTATGCTTCCGAGCCACCTATCCATTTTTTCATCTCCACCTATCCTTAATATTTAAACTAAAGTAAAACTACTCTATCCACGATATAACATATATTTGTATTCGAGTACATAAATTTATTCATTTGAAATTTGCAGGGTCGAATTAACACAAGGCATTTCTCATCTAAGTTTAAAGATGGCTTGGGTAAAGTTTGGGAAAAATCATTTAAATAGAATAATCATTAATCACCGATTAGGTGGTATGTAAAATGCTGGCAGGTTGGGTTGTGGCGGTGGGTTAGTTATTTTATATTCAATATAACTATTTTTTCCCTTGTATCTTTTCCCTTTGCACAAATTATTTATCATTCCTCATAGTGTTCACTGCAATGGGAATTAAAGAAAATGCCATGAGGCAATTCGCAAAACAGGCAGAAGTATATTCAAAAGCCAATATTTTTGTCGATGGTTTTCATCTTTCAAAGATCGTTGAAAAAAGTGGTTTGAAGAAAGATCAAAGGATACTCGATATCGCCACAGGCTCAGGATTTCTCGCCCTTGAATTTGCAAAAAGAGGGAATTTTGTTGTGGGGTGCGACATAACTCACGAAATGCTCCTTAAAGCCAGGGAAAAAAAGACAAATCTGGGACTTGATCATCTTGATCTTCTCCTGAGTGATGTTGAATCATTGCCTTTTCCTGACCAGGCGTTCGATATCGTTTCATGCAGGTTCGCATTCCATCACTTCCCGAACCCGGAAAAGGCACTGAGGGAAATGAAGCGGGTATGCAGGGATATTATTTTGCTTGTAGATGGCGCGTCATCTGAGGATAGTGAAAAAAGTCGCTTCCATAATGAGCTTGAAAAGATGCGCGATCCTTCGCATGTTCGAATTAATGCTTTGAGTGAAATGGTAGAAATGTTCAATGATATAGGAGCCAAAATCAAAGACATATCAAACTGGGATATTCCCCAGGATTTCGAGGAGTGGATGGAGCGGGCGGGAACTGATGAGGCAAAAACCGCGGTTATAAGGCGTTTGATGAAGGAAAGTCTGGCTGGTGATAGTACAGGTCTTCGCATGAAGTTTGAAAATGGGAGATTAGTTTTTGCATATGATACGATCATTTTGGTCGCAAAAATCAGGTGATGCCTGGATAGCCTGAGAGTTCCTATAGAACACAGATTGCGCGGATACGCACGGATATTGTTTCCATATTTTTCACACAAACCTTGCCAGGAGAGGTGTTTTCAATTCAATTGCATTTCCGGGGCATAATTCCTGGCAGCAGTAACATCTGATACATTTCTTATGGTCGAATGAAGGATAACCTTCCTTCTCGGACAATGCGCCTGAAGGACAGTGTTCAATACATATCCAGCATTTCTGGCAATTTTCTTTAACGAGAGCTGGCTTTGCCAACAGCATACCCCGAACAAACCGCATCAAGCCCCTGGCACGGAAAAATGATGCGGTGCCTGAAGGGAACTTAAAACCATCAATTTGCATATTCTCCAGGGATTCTCCCACAATATTGATGTTTGAAATATCCCCTGTTCCCATACCCTGTTCATGCGCCAGGCGTGTTGAAGGCACCATGAATGGATCAATGCCAACCATCCTGCAGGCTACTGCATCGAGTGCCACAGGATCGCTACTGGCAAGGATAGCACTAATCTGTTTTGGCGTTCCATTGCTTGGTCCGTTGCCTTCCATACCCACCACTGCATCCATTAAAGTAAGATCAGGCCGCACTGTGCCGAGCAGATCCACAAGCATCTGGGAAAATGTTTCCGGATCCTGGGCGCGAAGATGCATTTTTGCTTTGTTAAGGCCTGTCACACAACCAAAAATATTTTTCACACCACCGGTAAATAATGTCAGCCCATGGGTCTTAAGTTTTGGAAGGGATATCAATACATCAGCATCCATGACCTGCTTTGACAAAATAAAGGTCTTATACATGCGACCACTATCATTTTTTACCTCAACGGATTCTGCGCTAAGATGTACGATCTGCGTTTTTTCTTCCTCGCAGACATGCATTATCCCGGAACTGCGGCATGCGTCCAGATATCTTTTCTGGTTTGGTTTTCCTTCATAGCCGCTGCAATCACCAACCAGAGGGATGCCTCCGGCTTTTCTAACCTGGTGTATCATAGCCCTGACAATTGATGGATGTGTTGTAACCGCCTTTTCAGGAACATCCCCGGTCAGGAGATTGATCTTCAGGAGGACATTATCACCCGGTCGAACATAATTTTCAATGCCTCCGATAAGTTCCAGCGTTTTATCGATCGCTGATCCGATGTTTGGATCATCATAGTCCTGGCATTTCACAAGCGATACTGTTGCAGTATTGTTTTCATTCTCCATTTTTTCGATACCTCATAAAAGGCAACAATTTTAAATCATAAGCGTATTATTAGGTAATGTATAAGGTATAATATATACCAGAGGAAAAAAATGAGTAAAGTTGTTCTAATGGACTTTTTTGCAGTATGGTGCGGCCCTTGCAAGATGCAAGACCCTATCCTCGAAGAGCTTAAGAAAAAATTCGGTGATAAAGTTGAATTTAAGAAAGTTGACGTTGATAACAACAATGAACTTGCAGCAAAATTCACCGTACATGCCGTTCCCACACTTGTGATCGAAAGAGACGGGGCTGTTTTTAAAAGATATACTGGAGTGACCCAGGCTAAAGTCCTTGAAGCGGACTTGAACGAAGCTCTAAAATAACGTGGTTTGATTGAAACCTTTATTCGATCTTGGGGTACTTCCAATAAGACACAGGACAAGTAAGGGATTCAAACCCCATGTTTCACTTGTTTTTAATGCAGGCAAACGATTAACTTTTGCTGTGGATACTACGAATTCCCGTTCCCAGCAGCCCGATGCTTACCTGATAACCCATGCCCATTCAGACCATCATGGCAAATCGGCGATGATGTCTGAAAATGCCGTTTGTTCAAAGGAAACGGCGCAGGCCCTTGAGATACTCTATGGAAAGAAGTATGCAGGGAGAACTTTTTCGATCGGGGATTCTATTGATATTGCAGGTGTATCTGTAAGAACATACCCGACCCATCACACCATTGGTTCATGCGCTTTTTCCTGGGAGAATGAAGTCGGAACTAAGATCATGGTCACAGGGGATGTCAAGGATTCAAAAGACCTGCCCAAATGCGATTGTCTTGTCACTGAAGCAAATTATGGTGATCCTGATGACCCAAAATGCCATTTCGAAGATGACCTGGATGTATTCCGGGAGTCGCTTGGATCAAAGGATATTGCTTTTGGAGCATACTCTTTTGGTAAAGCCCAGCGCGCTGTTAAATTAATACGCGATTCAGGATATGATGGGGCTGTCGGGATGGATCCGGTATCCACGGCGCTTACCAGGGGATTAATGCAGGACGCAGGACAGCTTGTTGATCTTGAAGCTGATAGCGGGATCAAAATAACCACACCTGATAAAGTCACAAAACTTAAAGCGAAAAATAAATTCATACTTACAGGGCGAAAGGACTTTAAATTTCCCACGATCAATATCAGCGATCATATGGATGTCAATGGATTGATCGGCATGACTAAACAATGTGCGCCATCTGCTGTTATAACATACCATCCTGGTGGCAACCGGCCACTCAAATTGGCAACGCATCTGCGCAAAACAGGTATCTATGCAAAGGCGCTCCTTGAGATAAATACTATTCTTGAACTTTGAATCAGACCTGCGATAATCTTAAGGTTTGAGAAAATATTAATATTATATAAATGGAAATTCAAATGGAACTTTTATTTACAATTATTGGCAGAGCTGTAGTATATCTTGGATTGCTCATGTTAATCGTGGCGATCCTGGGCTCATTTCTTATCGCTTATTCATTCAAGTCGGAAAAATTCATATTCCCGGGTTTTATGCTTTTCTCGATCACGCTTCTTGAAAATCTTGTAAAAGCAATGTTCAGGTTGATAAATATGGATGATTCTATCGTGGATAATGTTGGTATCGCCCTGAAAAATAAGATATCAATTAGCAAATTCAGGAATACACCTGTAGATAAACGCCTGATATTTTTCCCTCAATGTTTAAGAGCCTTTAATTGTCCTTCCAAATTAAGCTCTGAAGGTATGCAGTGCATCAGTTGCGGTAATTGTGAAGTCGGTGACGCAAAAAAAGCTGCTGAAGTCCTTGGATATAAAGTATTCATAGTACCGGGTTCAAGCTTTATTAGGCGTCTTGTGCGGAAACATAAACCTTCTGCGATATTGGGTGTTGGCTGCATAACTGAAATAAAAGCCGGACTTGAAATGTGTGAAAAATTGAACCTGTATGGGGAAGGTCTTGTTCTTGAAAAAGCAGGATGCGTTGCGACTGTTCTTGATTGGGATAAATTCTACGAGTTTATAGAAACAACTTGAAAGAATACAAAAGAGAAAAATGATTCCAAACTTTTATAAACAAGTATTCTTGAGTTAGCACATGAACGAGAAAGGGCTCTTTGAAAATGAAGTATTGTCTCTGCTTAAATCAGCCAAGCAAAAAGACACTTCATATGATAAGGTATTGAGCTCCATGTGCACAAAACCGCACCCTATAGCCGTAAAAGCCCATATGCAATTTATTTATTCAAATATGGGAGATTCTGGATTGTTCCCGGGTACAAAATATCTTGAAGAAGAAGTGATAAGAATGATGGGAGACATGCTTGGTGATTCCAGTGCATGCGGTTATTTGACAACAGGAGGTACGGAAGCCAACATCCAGGCATTAAGAACAGCCAGGAATATCAAGAACAAAAGCAATCCAAATATGGTTGTTCCAGCTTCAGCTCATTTTTCATTTGACAAGATCGCAGATCTCCTTGGAATTGAATTGAGAAAAGCCTCAATGGACAGGGAATTTAGAGTTGATATCAACTCTGTGGGAAACCTTATCGATAAAAATACAATAGCCCTTGTGGGAATTGCAGGTTCGACTGAATTCGGCCAGATCGACCCCATAGACAAACTGGCCAAACTGGCAATGTCAAATGACCTGTTCTTGCATATAGATGCGGCATTTGGGGGTTTTGTCATTCCATACCTTGATAAGAAATATGATTTTGATTTTTCTGTGAATGGGGTCACATCAATAACATCAGACCCGCATAAAATGGGTCTGTCTACCATTCCCGCAGGTGGTCTTCTTTTTAAGGATGAAGCATGTCTCCTTCCACTTGAAATTGACACACCATACCTGACGATCAGGAAGCAATACTCCCTGGCAGGGACACGAAGTGGTGCGGCAGTAGCTGCGACTTATGCTGTTATGAAACACCTGGGTCATGATGGATACCGGCATATCGTAAAGAATTGCATAAAAATGACAGATATGCTTGTAAAAGGAACACGAAAACTCGGTGTGCGGCCACTTATAGATCCTGTGATGAACATCGTTGCTCTTGATGTGCCCAACCTTGACGATGTCCGGAAAAAAATGAGAACAAAAGGATGGACAACCTCGGTTACACGAAATCCAGGGGCAATGAGACTGATCATAATGCCTCACCTGGATGAGAAGATAATAGATCTGTTCATTTCCGATCTTGAATTGTGCCTATAATATGACCGTAATGTTTATCATAATTAATACGTATCAATACCAGAATAGGAAGTAAGGTTATGAATGAATATACATTATATTTATATATGGAGTTTTTTATATTTTCTATTTATCTAATTTTTATCTATTTATTGGTGCAAATATGGTTCTTATGGAAAGATATTGAAAAAACAGATTTATTCTTAAAATCATTAGCTAATGAATCTTTTTTCAGGAAAAATTGTATTAATGTTTTTTTATTCAGTTCATTTTTCATAATTCATGAGTTTTTGGAAGGATTGAAAATACCCAATTCAATGATCTATTTTGAATTCATTGAAATGATGGCGATCGTTACACTTTTGCTATTTGTATATAATTGGTATAAAGTTTTGAAACCGTTTGCAAAAAAGAAGAAATTCCTGGAAAAAATAAATTAAATAACTAATATGAAATGCCTTACATGCAAAGGAGATTGCATACTTTCCCCTGAAAAGGTACTGGATGAGATATTTGGGAAGTATATGGCCTGCAGCGCCTGTCCTCCTGATCCCGGATACAACAAATCCGGCCCCCTGACAGAAAAGCTCAATAGCACATCAGGAAAATGCAAGAAATGCGGCAGGAGACATCTGGATCTTGTGATCGGGAATGTCCTTACGATCTTAAAGGAAGAAGGTATATTCCCTGAAGATGCATCGCTCAAAGATGTAGGAACACCGCTTATTGCTTTTGGTTTTACATTGCCATATCCACCAAGACTCGATACCAAGAGTCTTGTTCTTATCATGGATTCTGTGACCCGGGATATTGCCAGAGAAATACTTGGACAGGTACCGGAAGTAAAGGGAGTAGTTAAACGAACTGGAAGCCAATCACAGAGCATAGGTATCCTTGACACCACAAGCATACCACACACCTATGAATTGCTTGCCGGATGTGATATGAGATGCGATATAATATCTTCATCATTCGGGGAATTGTGCGTTTATAAGAACCAGTCAAAAATACATATAGAGTTCAATAATACAAAAATAGCTAAAATGGAAGAGCTTTTCTTTAGGGGGGAACTCGAAAATTCGATAATCGTTGATGGTCTTTGCGGTCCCGGGACCCTGGGTATGTTATGTATCCTTGCAGGGGCGCAAAAAGTGATCTTCAATGACGCATGGCTTCCTGCATTAGAAAATACTATCTTGAACCTTAAAGCGAACTCAAACCTGCTCGGGATAGAGATGGATTTTGAAAATAAGGAAAATCGTAAACTCATCGCAGATGAACCCGTGCTAATGGCAACTGCGAAGGGCAGCGCTCATGTTATGGTATTTCATGGCGATATACGGAAACTTGACCGGGTGGTCAAGAAGTCTGATATTTGTTTGATCGACGCCTTCCCGGCTGTTGACCCACAAAGATTCAAGGCCGCCTGTAAGGATTTTTCAAAAAAAACTGTTATTATTTGATCGTTATTGACATATAATGATCGAAAGTGATAAATTATTTACGCACCAGCCGTATCGCACCTGGCCTGCACATTGCCATACAGTTCGCGCAACCGATGCAAAAACTCTTATCCCCAACTTCGGCTACTTTTCGACCTTTTTTTTCAATTAACCAGTAGATCCTTGGTCCTTTGGGACATACTTTTATACATTCGCCGCATCCAATACATTTTTCCTGGTCAATTAGTATATCCATCATGATCGGTCTTTCCAAGCACTTATATAAGCAATAATACTAAATTAAAGCGCATGTCTGGAAATACTTTTGGCACACTCTTTCGGATAACTACCTGGGGTGAAAGCCATGGCCCTGCCGTCGGGGTTGTGGTCGATGGCTGCCCGGCAGGTCTCTTACTCGATGTATCTGACATCCAGAAAGAACTTGACCGCAGGCGCCCGGGGCAAAGCGATATAACCACCCCAAGAAAAGAGGAGGACAAAGCAGAGATCCTTTCAGGAGTATTTTCCGGAAAAACTACAGGTGTACCGATCTTGATACTTGTCAGGAATAAGGATGTTGATTCAAGTAAATATGAAGCGCTTCGAAACACTCCCCGCCCCGGGCATGCAGACCTGACTTATGAACAAAAGTATGGATTCCGGGATTGGCGCGGCGGAGGCAGGTCATCTGCGCGCGAAACAATCGGGCGTGTCGCAGCTGGTGCTATCGCAAAAAAGATCCTTCATATGAATGGCATCGAAGTTCTGGGCCATGTTGTCGAGCTCGGTGGGGTCCATGCGAAGGAAGCCAGTGTTGAACAGATCCGTTCAAATACGGAAAAAAATCCAGTAAGATGCGCAGATCCTGAAGCTGCATTGAAAATGGAAGAGATGATACATGCCGTGAGAGCTGAAGGGGACAGCGTTGGCGGAATAGTCGAGATCCTCTGCATTGGAGTCCCTGCAGGTGTTGGCGAGCCTGTTTTTGATAAGCTTAATGCGCAGCTTGCGCATGGATTGATGAGCATCGGGGCCGTAAAAGCAGTGGAGATCGGTATCGGGGCAAAATGTTCACTCATGAAGGGCAGCCAGATGAATGACCCTATAAGGATGCATGATGGAAAACCAGGAACCCTTACAAATAACGCTGGCGGTATCCTTGGCGGCATCAGCAATGGCGAGCCTATCATTTGCAGGATAGCTGTTAAACCAACACCCTCTATATCAAAGGAACAAAGCACAGTGGACCTTGCTGCCATGAAAGATACCCGAATAAAGATAACTGGCAGACACGATCCAACGATCCCGCCGCGTATCGTTCCGGTGGCCGAAGCGATGGTTGCGCTCGTGCTTGTTGATATGATGATGCGAGGGGGATTTTTAAAAACGTCCACTATTGGTGATTATGAGAAATTTTAAACTCCAGATAAAACTGATAAACCGAAAAATCGAATTTGTACTATTCCCAAAAATTAATGAAAATGTGGCAACAGCACGATTAAGAACACGGATGACGCGGATTGCGCGGATCTTCACGGATACGTCGAGATTATTTAACAAAGCGAGGCTAAAGAATAATCTGGAATGGAAAAAGGATGAGCTTCATCCGCGGTTAATATTCATTTCATTGTGCGATATAATCCAGAAAAACAAATTTAAATTATTTCAGAAATTTTATACTATTTTCGTATTTGAAACCCACAGAGAGCACAGAGATAAATGGCAAATCCACTCTTGCCTGAATTCATCAAAAAACAAACCGCAGATAAACGCAGATGAACGCAGATTAATTGACTGGCATCTGAATTTACCACTTTCTATTCAACAACATTCAATTCCAGGAGTACCTACTAATGAAATTTAATCCAGATGAAATAAAAGAAGCGACAAAAAAAGATTTTGATGCAGCATGGAACGATGGTAAAAAATTCGTAACATTCCCCGGCATCAACGAAAAATATCCACGCACATCCTTAAAATATGGTAAACCGCATCCTGTTTTTGATACGATACAGCGCCTGCGTGAAGCGTATATGAGGATGGGTTTTGAGGAGTTCATGAACCCCATCATCGTAGAAGACCGGGATATCCATAAACAGTTCGGATACGAAGCCTTGGCTGTTCTTGACCGGTGCTATTACATTGGCGGGCTTCCAAGACCCAATGTGGGGATATCTGATGAGAGGATCGAAGATATCAAGAACATCCTTGGAGATATCGGAGATGAGGGTGTGGAAAAGATAAGGCTGATCCTTCATTCTTATAAAAAAGGAGAGATAGAAGGGGATGATCTCGTTCCAGAAATTGCAGGCAGATTAAAAGTGCCAGATTCAAAAGTTGCAGTTATGATCGACCATGTGTTCCCGGAATTCAGGTCACTCATCCCTGTTTCTTCACAGAATACATTAAGAAGTCACATGACATCCGGCTGGTTCATCAGTCTGAGTGAAATGTGCGAATACCGAAAGATCCCCATGCGTTTATTTTCAGTAGATCGCGTGTTCAGGCGTGAGCAGGCCGAGGATGCCACGCGGCTTATGGCTTATTATTCCGCTTCGTGTGTCATGGCAGATGAGAATGTAAGTGTCGAGGATGGAAAAGCAGTTGCATCAGGGCTCCTCTCGCAATTCGGTTTTTCGAATTTCATGTTCAGGCCTGATGAAAAACGCAGCAAGTATTATGTGCCAGATACCCAGACCGAGGTATTCGCATTTCATCCAAAGCTTGTGGGTTCAAAAACAAAATACAACGACGGATGGGTTGAAGTAGCAACATTCGGAATATATTCGCCATCTGCACTTTCGCAGTATGATATCCCTTATCCTGTGATGAATTTAGGAATGGGAGTTGAGCGCCTTGCCATGATATTGCATGATTCAAGCGATGTACGCGCTCTTGTATATCCGCAGTTCCAGTATAAGATCAACTGGAAGATGGCAGATAGTGAGATAGCAGCCATGATATTTGTGGAGGACGCGCCGGAAACTGTAAAGGGAAAAGATATACAGGAAGCAATAGTGAGAACATGCATTCAGTACGGGAATACAGCAAGCCCCTGTGAATTCATGGCATGGGAAGGGGAATTGTATGATACTAATATTTGCGTAAAGGTTATAGAGCCTGAAGAAAATACAAAGCTTTGCGGACCTGCCGCGATGAATGAGATCATTTCCTACAGGAATGATATCCTGGGACTGCCGCGAACCTCAAAATGGGATGAAGCTTTCAAGAACGGTGTGAGCACCGGTATAAGATATATCGATGCTTTTGCGGCGCGTTGTGCAAAAGAGATAGAAGATGCCGCAAAGAATGGCAGCGGATCCGAAACAAGGATCAGGATCATCAAAGTTCCCTCCGAGGTAAATATAAAGATAGATCCGATAGCTTCGAGGTATATCACAGGATTGAATAAAAAAATAGATACAAGAGGACCTGTATTTACAACAGTGAAAATGGAGATAATATGAAGCAAACTGGATACGCTTATGCATATGGCGCCGGCACGATAATCAATGCTATTTCCACATGGAAAGGCGCTGCTTTTGGTATTGACCTCAAGACAGAAGCTGAAGTCGTCCTGACCAATGATAATAAAATAACTGGATACATAGAAGAGGGCGGAGATACTAAACTTATTGAGCGCTGCGTTGAACTGACACTGTTGCGTTTTGGCTCAAAGTCCGGTGCCAGAGTATCCACAAAAAGCCAGATACCCATAGCAAGCGGGCTTAAGAGTTCAAGCGCTGCCGCGAATGCTAGCGTACTTGCAACCCTTGATGCTCTGGGAGAGTACCTTGAACCCATGGAAGCCATAAAGATCGGAGTCCAGGCTGCTCTTGATGCAAAAGTGACCATCACAGGCGCCTTTGATGATGCTTGCGCATCGATGCTTGGAGGATTCGTCATAACCGATAACAAGAACAGGGAGCTAATTAAAAGGGAAGAGCGAGCATCGCAGGTGCTGATACTTGCACCTGAAAAAAAAGTTTTAAGCTCTGGCACGAATGTCCTGCGCTCACGGCTTATAGGCAAGTGGGTTGAAATGGCTTACCGGGAAGCAGTTGCAGGAAATTATGAAAAAGCAATGACACTTAACGGTTTCCTTTATTGTGCTGCCCTTGGTTTCAGTACAGAACCCATGATGGCTGCGCTTGAACTGGGAATTGAAGGTGTAAGCCTTTCAGGAACAGGACCGGCATATACGGCCCTTGGAAATCCTGAGCTTCTTGATAAGCTCCAGCCTGTGTGGGAACGAATGGGTGAAAAAGTGATAAGAACAAGGATCAACAATGATGGTGGAAAAGCATGCCTCTAAAAGATATCAGAACCAGGATAGAAAAGATCGATGCTCATTTAATTGATCTTATCGAACAAAGGACTGCGATGGCAAAAGATGTCCTTGAGGCCAAAAAGACAGAGTGTAAACCCATAAATGATGTTGATCAGAACAAAATAGTTCTTGAGAGGGTTTCAAACATGGCTACAGAGAGGGGATTGGATGGTGAGGAAGTAATGAGGATATTTGAGATATTGATCAAGATGAATATCGAGAGGCAGCATGAGTTGAGCGGTGAAGGGAATTTGCCGTGATATGGGTAAAAAGAACACAAAAAAATTGAAGGGAAAAAAAAGTTCATTTTTTAATACGAAAATTTTAATAATTATCGCCGCATTGTTCCTTATCATCCTGATCTATGTTTTTATTCCAGAGAGGAGCGATGAATGGGGTGTAAGTGAACAGGGTATCCTCTCTTACCCGCAAAACAGAGGAAAAGTCGATGTTGTGATACTCAAAACTGAGGCTCTTCCAAATTATACTCTTGAAACCATCTCTTTTCCGAGCAAAGATTATATCGTGGAAGGACTGCTTCGCATTCCTGCGAC
Source organism: Candidatus Methanoperedens sp. (assembly GCA_026552975.1). Lineage (GTDB taxonomy): Archaea > Halobacteriota > Methanosarcinia > Methanosarcinales > Methanoperedenaceae > Methanoperedens. Next base: position 9,745 of record JAPMTR010000070.1, on the reverse strand, counting down.
GGGTGAAAAAGTTCCTGCCATTGTGATCCTTCCAGGAGCTACCGTCCCAAAGGAAGGAACACAAACGCTTGCTGATATCTTTTCCGGTATGGGATACGCCAGTTTAGGTATAGAACAACGAAACAGGGGCGGGGTGGATTTGCGGTATGATTATGAATTGTGGAAGAACGGGAATGAACCTGTCGAGCATAAAATGGTTTATGATGCTCTCAGGGCAGTAGATGTTTTAAGACAGGAGCCAATGATCGACCCTGCCAGGATCGCTATTGTGGGTGAGAGCAACGGCGGGCGTTTTGCAATCATTGCAGCGGCGATCGATCCGAAAATTTCAGGGGTTATCGGGATAAGCACAAGCGGATATGATACCGAAACACAGATAAAAAGTATCAACGATGAAAGTGTAATCAGGTTCTATCGCTCGATAGACCCTGAAACCTATCTTAAGTCCATCCCGCCCAGAAAGTTCGTGATGCTTCATTCAGTTAATGACTCCATCATCCAGATCGGATTCGCACAGAATACGTTTGAAAAAGCGATGGAACCAAAACAGTTTTATAGCGTTACCACCGGTACTCACGGGTATAGCGAGGGTATGAAAATACCGCTCATGAATGAATTAAAGATCATGTTCGGATAGAGATCCATCGGTTTAACGACATCCTTAAGTTTAATCAGGATAATTCAGCATACCCCAATGTGCGGGGGTAGCCAAGTGGTCAAAGGCGACAGACTCAAGATCTGTTTCAGCAGTGATTCAAGGGTTCAACTCCCTTTCCCCGCATACTACGTATTTAGCTAATTCCATGTTCTTTTTCTTAGAAAATATCTGGTTGATTGGTGGTGTTTCAGGGAGGGGGAGGAAGAATCTAACAATTATTCATTTTCTGGATCGCTGTCGCGCCAGTGTTTGCCATCCTGTAACAATTTCCTCAGATAGAAAACGGCATCATCCCTTTTTGCGATCTCTTGTGCAAATTTCTTTTGACTTATTGATCTTGCGCAGTGATATTTCTCTTATCTCAATGGATTTTTGAGGTATTATCTCGATACCTTCCTCCTCAAGCCATTCATTTACTCGCCCCATGACCATCTCATCCTTGAACTTGAACCATCCTTCTCTCTCCTTCGGATAAGAGTTTAGCACATCTTTAAACTGCCTGAAAGCGCCTTTTCTGGTTATTGCATTATAAAGTTTTTCTTTAAGTTTTACTGAGTTTACGGTCTCAATAAAATCCTCCATATCCTGGTAGCCTTCGTGCGATTGCGCATTCGGGATTGCAATATAACGCTCTCCTCCTTCATCCACTTTGTCATCAAGGAATTCCTTTTCATCGGGATCCATGATATCATCAAATATCTGGATTATCTCACCAGTTTTTATGTCAAGGTAACCTCTATGTTCGCATGAAGAGTCTTCAAAAAGGAAGCATATTTCCTGCAAGTCAGCAGACACCTTGATCTTTTCTGACATTATTCACCACCGCTATCAGATTTTTTTTGTGCCGGAATTCTGGAACCGCAAGCAGGGCAGATCAATATATTTTTATCTTCCTTTGAATAAAATAAAAATCCAAAATGGTGGCATGCTTTTTGTTTCTCTTCCCCATCAACGTCCATAACTTTGAATATCAATTCCTGCGCCCATTCGTTCACATACATGTTGCAGCTTCCATTTGCTTTCACCCTCTTCCGCTGTCCTGCTCCTCTTCTATCTGCTGATGCTGCGATTGTAATAGGTGAAGAAAACATAATGATTAATAGTATTTAATGATTAATATGTATTAATTAAGTATATATATGAGTTTGGATATGAAGTAAATCCAGAGTGGGAATACAACGCTGGATATTGAAATTCAGCTTTCCCTTAATGATTAAATAATTAAATACAATAAAAGAGGCTACAAATATGGCTAAGAAAAGTGATGAAATAAAAAATGAAAATAACGAAAATAAGGACGTCTTTAGAACTTACCAGGATAATTTCACAGCAGTATCCAAAATGTGGGATGAATCTTGCTTAAAGTTATATAAACCATGGTTCGCTTCAACAGAAGCGCTTTTTGGAAAGGCTTTCGAACTGTCAAAGGATGCCGCGCCAGAAACATACAAAGAATTCTATGGTGAATGGCTCAAAACCTCCCAGAACAGCTTTGGAAAATTTTATCAGATCCCGACAATGGAATCTAATAAGGAAATATTTGAGAAACTCCTTGTCAGCGCAGAAGAATCAAAAAAGATATACGGTTCATGGATATCTGAATTAGAAGAAAACTCAAAGGTGACCCGCGAAGTTCTCGCTGGCGAAGCAGATCCGGTAAAATATAAAGAAGTGTATGATATGTGGATCAACTCTTATGGAAAAATGCTAAACGAGCTTCTTACTCTTCCATTGAGACAAAATATGAAAGAGATATTCCAGAACATCACTGGAACACCAGACATATATTCAGAAGCTTTTGAGCAGATATCAAGGATATGGAATGATTCATACACAAAGTTGTATGTGCCATATACCGAATCTATGATGAAGCTATCTTTGAAATCAGCCCAGCTCTCAAAGGGCAATGCAAGTCCTGAAGCATATAAGGAATTCTATGCATTATGGATGAATACCCATCAGGAGATCTATGGCAGATTATTTGATGCCCAATCCATGAGACCTTCAAAGGAAGTATTGGAGCAATTTGAACGCAGCTCAAATGTAAACCAAAAATTCTACAAATCCTGGATCGAGGTACTTGGGCAGATGGCACAGAAGGCCAAAGAACTTTCAAAGCAGGGTGCTGATCCAGAGGCATATACAGAACTATGTAACGTATGGGGAAAAATGTATGGGAAGGCGTTTGACAACTTCTTCGAGAACACACCCTCATTCAGCCCATTTAAAGAGATCATGGAACCTGTGAAGAAAGCAGCAAAGACTTATGCAGATACTTTTGGCAACTTATCCAATGCCTGCATGAAATCGTATTCTGGCTCCACAGCTGCGGTTTAAGATTGAAAAGATCCGATCTTAAATTTCAGTTTTTACTTTTTTAGCTTTTTTGTAATTTTTCTCTACCACATTAATTCAATTTTTTCAACGTAGATATTTGTATCCCCCAACAGTGGAAGATATTTGTCATTTTTCAATCTTATATTCAGGCTATGGTTCCCGGCCGGGATCATTGTCTTATTCAATGATCTTGTGGTAAGGAAACCACTGTCTATTAGTTCTTCACCTATCTTTTGGCCATCGATCTCCATACTTGCATTGGGCCACCAGACTCCCATCAAAGGCACCTCGAATTTTGTCCCATATCCTGAGAACAAGATCGTATATTCCAGATCCTCTCTCGTTGAAAAATTCCCTTCAAGAATATAAGATTCATTCGATATCCATTTGTTTAATTTCAATATTATTGGCACAGGTGATATTGTCAAATAGGCATAACCCGGATTTAGACCTGATGAGGTCGCAGTTATCAAAGACGTTCCCACAATATCCGAACTGATGTTCGCTGTAGCCTTTCCTTTAATAGTCGTCAGGTTCATTAGCGAGAGATTTCCAGAAGAAGCTGACAGATTTATAATTACGTTATCTGTTGGGGCGTCCCGTCCTTTTTTGTCTTTTAACCTGACAAGAATATCTGCTTTTGTGACCCCATCTGCGGGAATGGAGGCAGGATTCAGGGAGATCCTGATATTGTTTGGAAGTATTGAAGGATCATAAGGATTAATATAAGCGTCCAGGTCATCCGTAAAATGAACAAGTGTGTATTTTTCTTTAGATATTGGATCATAGACCAGTTCAAAAGTCATTTCAAAATGTCCTTTTTCAGTGATCACCGCGCCGTATTGTTTATTCCCTATATTATTGAGTATCCATCTCCCATTATCAAGCAGACCTTCGCGAAGTTCGACATATCCATCAAGGGGAATTCGTATTTTTCCGCCTTTTTGCGAACTGTAAAAAATGACATCTCCTCCTTCGGTTAGCAAATCCGGCGGTGTATTCGTCAGGTTATGGTCATTATCAGGATCCGGGTCTGCTCCAAAAGCAAGATAATCCACATCTTCAGGGATCGTGATCTTAAAAGTGCGGATATTCCCGGAAGGAAAATCAGTATCAATCAAATTCCGCGCGCTTCCACCTTGCATTGAGTTTAATGAAACTATCATCGGTGCGATCTGCTTTTCCATTGAATCAGTTGTGATACCCGGCCATATATGTGATAATCCAATAGCAGTCAGGGCTATGATCGCCGCGGTCAGGATCACATATACCACAAGCCTGATGGGGATCTCTATGGACGCTGTTTCATCCCTGGTAAAAGAAGGCATCATATGCGCCTTTATTGTTATATTTATAGAAAAAACCACCCACATGGTGGTTTTATTTCTTTTTCATTCTTGATGCAAAATATCCTATTAAAAGGACAACAGTTGCGGTAAAAAAACCGACATTCGGAATTCTGGCAACTGCAGTATCTTCTTTTGTGATACCTCCTCCTGTTGCGATTATTTTTCCCGAATATAAACCACTTATCGTCTCTGCTGGAATTGAGACAGGATAATTGAACTCTTTTGGATAAGGGGGTGAGATCTCAGGAAGCTCATATTCCAGGGATAAATTCAATGGCCCGGATACAATGAGTTTTCCTTTTACCGGTTCATTGAATCCGCCTTTTGTGGTAACTTTTATCCTGAAATCCAGGGTATCTCCAGGTTTTGCATCTATGCTCTTTGGTTCAATGGAAATGAAAAAGTCAGGCTCATCACCTTTTTGTGTTTCCCTGGGTGTTGAGGTTTCCCTGGATGTTTCACCGGGTGTTTCCTGTTCTTCATTCTTTGTATTTTCAAGGAAGACCTTTATATCACTTTGAATGTCAACCTTCAAAAATTCCTGCTTTGTAGTAACATTGACGATGGATATTGCTCTTATATTCTCCTTAAATGGGATTGATACTGCAAAATTAACGTCATCAAGAATTATTGCAGGGCCATCTTCTACGATCCTGACCCGTGGATCCATTATCCCGATATCCTGAATCGTCTTACCTTCGGTGTCCATCACCTGTACATTGAACTGGTCATACCCTATGGCATTCGATCTTGGGATACCATAAACAACGCTCTTTGAGATCAGAGTCATCTTGCCGTCTTTCAGATTATATTCCATTACGATCGATTTTGGTCTTTCGGGAAGTTTTTTAATTATCTCTACATTCTCTTCTTGCGGCAAAGAGGGTTCTGGTTGTTCAGGTATCGCTGGCAGGGCATTTACCTCCTGGGTCCTTTCAGTTACTTCTGCCGGTACTGAAGGATAAGGTTCGTTCTGTGCATTTACCATCTGTACTGATCCGATCAGGATCAAACACAATAGAATTTGTTTTATCATTATCAACACCTCCCTGCGCTACATTCTCCGAACAACCAGTTCAGGTTCCTCATATCCGCCCGATTGAAAGCCCATACGGTACCTCCTCCAGTTTTCATGATATCTGGTTCAGGGTCTGACTTCCACCAGTTTATAGAGGATGTACCATCTGTTAATTTAACACAATCATTCGGATTCCATCCATTCGCAGTAGCTGCATTTTTACATTTGGCCAGCGTGTTCCATATATTGGGATTCGGGCTTGGTTCAAAGTAATAACTGTCACAGCAGTACTCATCAGCAATTCCAAAGATCGCATGGCCTGATTCATGTACCAATGTCCTGTAGCTATTCCATTCTGAAGAGAATAGCCCTCCTCCGGCTGAATCACGGCAATCGAACCTGTGGATGATAGCACCTGAGTCCGCGAATGTGACACCACCCCATCCCGATGGAGCACTCCAGTCACACAATGTCCCTGAAACTCCAGGAATAGTTTTTGTTCCAACATTGACCGTATTCTTAAAATAATAAAAATTGAACTTATTCCTGTTCTTGAATATGGGGTCTGATGCGTAATATCCGTTCTTTATAGAATTCGATATATCACTATAGAACTGTGCCATATTTCCATCATACTCTTTAGAAGGTATGAAAACTACATCTATCTTTGTCCTGGAATCACCCGTATGTAATATTGGCACTGTATTCCCTGAATAAGGGCCTACGGTAAAGTCAATATATCCGCTAAAGCCTCTGTTCCCGGATTTATCATATGCAAGGGCGAAATATTTTATGTTGTTCTTTGAATACGGCCCACCTGTGTAAGTACATGTATCGCTGTCGCATCGTTTAACATAGCTTCCATCTACCCAGAGCCAGATATGATCGATACCGCTTGGATGATTATCTGTTGCTTTTGCGGTGAATGTGACCGTCTGACCGTTCGTGGGATGAAGTGGTGAATGAAGGGCATACACCTCAGGAAGCGTTAAATCAATAGGGCCAATATTTGCATATTTATAATCAGTTGCCGCGTAATTATCGTAATTATCAATAGCATATCCAAAATATTTAACACGGGGTCCAGCGTAAGGACCGCCTGTATAGGTACATGGGGAACCCGGACAATCTTTCACATAAGAGCCATCGACCCATATAAGAAGCCGTTTGATACCCGCCGGGTCACTGGCCGTCGCTGTGAAAGTAACGCTTTGGGATGTGGAAGGATTATTTGGTGTGTGTGAGGCGCTCACAGTTGGTTTTGTCTTGTCCACAGGTCCAAAATCAATATATTTATACCCTGTGGCTTTGTAGTTTCCAGCATTATCTATAGCGTAACCGAAGTATTTTACCCGGCTCGTGTAGGGTCCGCCTGTATAAGTACAGGTTTCAACATCATAACAATCTTTTACATAAGATCCATCAACCCATATAAGGAGCCTGTGTATCCCTCCAGCATCACTAGCAGTTGCTGTGAAAGTTACCTTCTGCGATGTCGATAGACCTGGAGGTGAATGTGAAGCACTTACTGTCGGCTGGATAGTATCATCTATAATAAGTGTCGGGATGGGTTTGATAGTCGTAACTACTAATGGTGTTTTGATCGGATTGATCGTTGAAACGACTATTGATGTTTTGACCGGCATGATCACCGGGCCTGCAGCCTCAAATATCAGGTCATCGATCTGTTCACCCAGATTGGATATTCCATAATCAAGAGTTACCTTATAAATATCAGTATCAGATTTTAGACCAATGAAACCTGTCACAGGATCCGGGACCTGTTTTCTCACGGAGCCTATTGATATTCCTGATCGATCAAACGCTGATAATACTGCTATCAATTGTGATTGCTTCCCGTTACCGATGTACATTCCTACTTTTCGAACCGGTTTTTCAAATGTGATCTCAAGGGGAAGGTTATCATTTGTCGTGGGATAATCTGCATCATTGAATAGAGAGTTCGGTTCAGAGTTCGTGGCTACAGAACCTCGATTATTACTGTTCACTACAAGAGGTGTCCTTAATTTATCATCAAGGAACGTAACGCCTTTTGAAGAATATTGGGCACCAACATGCGTGGCAACAGATAGGTCATCAAAGTTAATTGTAGTCGCCGATGAACCAAAATCAGAAACTGAGGATATTTCGGATACCGCTGCCAGTGCAGGCTGGATAAAAAACAATGTCACCAAGAGAACAAGAATACAATTCGATTTCATATACAAGAGATCACCACAATTATCAAGATTATTCATGATATTTAAACGTTCCGAAATGTAATCATTTTATTATCTATAAACAGAATGACAGAATCTTATCTGGAGGCAAAAACCTGCCATTTAAACTCATATCACCATTTGACCCAAAAGGCGACCAGGTAAAAGCCATCGAGAAACTTACCCTTGGTCTTGATCAGAATATGAAGCATCAGACACTCCTGGGTGTGACCGGTTCAGGGAAAACATTCACGGTCGCCAATGTTATCCAGAAGATCCAGCGACCAACGCTAGTCATTTCACATAATAAGACCCTTGCAGCCCAGCTTTACTCGGAATTCAAGGGGTTCTTCCCTGAAAACGCGGTTGAATACTTTGTAAGTTATTACGATTACTACCAGCCAGAAGCATACATACCGCAGACAGATACATATATTGAAAAAGATGCCTCGATAAACGAAGAAATAAACAGGATGCGCCTTTCAGCAACACGGTCACTTTTTGAACGCAGGGATGTTATAGTTGTAGCAAGTGTTTCCTGCATTTACGGCATCGGATCACCAACTGAATGGCGCGACATGGCAATCCTTCTTCGAAAAGGAGAGCAGATTACTCGAAAGGAGATCTTAAGAAGGTTTGTGGATATGCAATATGAACGAAATGACCTTGATTTCAGTACAGGAAAATTCAGGGCGCGGGGTGATACGATCGAAGTTTTTCCGTCTTATGCATCAACAGGGATCAGGATCGAACTTTTCGGGGATGAGATAGAACGGATCTGGGAGTTCGATCCCCTGACCGGCAAGACTCTGCGGGAAAATGATACCCTGGTCATCTATCCTGCAAAACATTTCGTTATGCCGCAGGAAAAAATTGACCTTGCCATCGAATCAATAGAAGCGGAACTTAAAACAAGATTACAGGAATTAAAGCGAACAGGGAAAGTCCTGGAAGCTGCACGTCTTGAGCAGCGCACAAGATTTGACATTGAAATGATGCATGAGATCGGCTATTGCCAGGGGATCGAAAATTACAGCCGCCACATGGATGGACGCCGTGCAGGTGAACCCGCGTATTCGCTTATTGATTATTTTCCGAAAGATTTCCTTATCGTGATCGATGAATCACATGTTACCATCCCGCAGATCCGGGGCATGCACGCAGGAGACCATGCACGAAAGGAATCTCTTGTCGAATACGGATTCAGGATGCCGTCTGCATACGATAACCGCCCGCTCACTTTTGATGAATTCAGCGCCAGGGTGAACCAGGTCATGTATGTTTCAGCGACCCCTGCAGATTATGAGATCAATATGAGCGCACAGGTAGTAGAGCAGATCATCCGCCCCACCGGACTTGTTGATCCTGCTATTGTGGTGAAACCAATAACAGGACAAATAGATGACCTCATAGGGGAGATCAATGAAAAAACCGCTAAAAAATTCAGGGTTCTTGTCACAACGCTTACAAAAAGAATGGCGGAAGACCTGACCGAATATCTTCTGGGCGTTGGGATTAAGGCGCAGTACATGCATTCCGAGATCGAGACACTTGAACGCATAGAGATAATTAGAAGTCTGCGTCTTGGTGAATTCGATGTGCTTGTGGGGATCAACCTTTTGCGGGAGGGTCTTGACCTGCCAGAAGTTGCGCTTGTTGCCATTCTTGATGCAGATAAGGAAGGTTTCCTGCGCTCTGACCGATCGCTTTTGCAGACAATAGGCAGGACTTCGAGGAATGTCGAGGGACGGGTTGTTATGTATGCGGACAGGATGACAGGTTCCATGCAAAGGGCAATAGAGGAGACGAACCGGAGGCGAACGATGCAGATCGAATATAATAAAGAGAATAATATTACACCGCAATCTATTATAAAGGCTGTTGAGCCGCGCACCGTTACCGAAGAGGCGCCGCCCAAAGAGGAAGTCTTTAATTATATTGTGGAGATGGAGGCAGAAATGCATCGGGCTGCGAAGGATCTTGATTTTGAGAAGGCCGTGAAGTTGAGGGATAAGATCGCGAAATTGAGGACGGATATGTGAGGGAGAGGGAGCATATATGACTTATCCATACCGTCATGATTCGCTTGGATTATATAAATAACTACTAATAAATTCCTTCCACACTCGCTTCTATCATAAAATGGATTGAAGAACAGGCTGGA
>JAPMTR010000005.1 GCA_026552975.1 Candidatus Methanoperedens sp. | reverse complement strand
CTTGACCCGGCCTGGTACGGTTTTGCGAACTCCAACGATCTAAATAGATTAACACAACCCGCAAAATATACTCATTTACAGGTCGGTTCAGTGGATGGGGCGGGAGGAACACAGGTTCATACTCAGCTAAAATTCAGTGATGATAACCTGACATGGACGGATTATACGGGAAGTGACGGAACGACTGCAACCGAATACACCTCTGGAAACTATAAATTTGACCCGATAGTAATGCCAGTCGGTTTTTCCGGAGTTGGAAAATATTATAAGTGGATAGTTAAGCTTGAAAGTGACGGACGTTATACCCCAACATTCAAAGATATCGGGATCTGGGTGCAGGTGTGGTCGTATTATAGTTTATATGATCTCGAAAAGAGAGACAATAATTGGTTATCCCCGGCAGACCCGAAAATATATTCCAGTCAAAACCCAACGGCTGCAACACATATAAGAGGATGTCCACGGGATTCTGATGGGTATCCTTCCGCAAATCCAAATTGCCCGAACAAGGGGTACATTTTAACAGACAGCTCACCTCTCCATGCACATCTGGATGGAGCAATAAACGGGTCAGAGACTTCACTTGTATATAAAGATCCGTGGCCAGAACTTGATATTTTTGTTTCAGGAACGACATTATTGATCGATAATGAAATAATGTGGATTTCAGAGGTGAATAGAACAACAAAAACATTAACCGTTATTCGCGGGTATAAATCCAGTGATCCTTATTTCTGGCCGGATGCAGCAGCACATAATGACAATTCAATCATTTACGTTACCTGGAATTATCATCCAGTAAAAGAGCATTCAACGCTGAAAGAGGCGTTTGCCAGAAAATCAGATGGTTATCCATTTGAAGTTGATACAAATAGCTGGCCTCCAGGTTATCCCGAAGGCGGCTTTTTCCCGGACGGACAGCCAGTTCTCGCAAGTTTATCTGGGTCGATAACCGCAAATCAAACGTCCATCCAGTATTCAAGTGAAGTTGAGAAGGACAATTTTACCGCTGGTCAGATGTTGCTCATAGATGACGAAATAATGTTGATCACGGGGGTAAATTATTCGACCAATACCCTGACCGTGACAAGAGGTTATCTGTCGGGTTCGCCGTATTACTGGCCGATAGCTTCCGCGCATACGGACGGTTCAATAATTCATAGACCAAACCATATATCGTGTCCTTTAAAGCAAATCCTCATTCCTACCAGTTGGTTGGAAAGCATGGTTGGACAGGTTGTATCAGGGTATGTCAGAGATCAGAACGAAAACCTGATTTTAAACGGTATTAAAATCGTAATCACATCAAGTTCAACATCAGGGGTCGATCAGATGAATCCGGTCAATCCGACAACGGCCTTTTATCAGGTATTTGTAAAGAACGCAAAATATGATAATCGCTATCTTCTTGTCAATCAAGAGGGTAAAACCTTTGATTTATCATATTCGGGTTATGGTTTACCTGCAATAATCGATGGCACAATAAAAGTCCCGTCCCCGCAGGATCTGCATTTCTGGAAACCAGAAGCGAT
>JAPMTR010000050.1 GCA_026552975.1 Candidatus Methanoperedens sp. | reverse complement strand
GATTATTTTGTGTTTTTCTTGAGTGGGAGAAACCTACAAAATAAAATAATAAGTAATATATTTAAAATGTCCCAAGACTAACTTGACGCTATGGTTAAATTATGGCCACGAGGCATTTTGCTGAAGTCTAAAATAATTTTGGAAAAAGACGAAGACAATTGGTACGTAGCAACAGTCCCAGCTTTACCTGGCTAGCTGAAGACGGTATCCCGATTACTCCGCCAATCGGGATAAAAGAAACTATGGTTTCTGTTTCAATATGAACAAATTGCTTTGATCTCAACCGAGAGATAAAAAATAAGTAGTTTTAACTCACATTTCTTTGAAACGTGAGTTAGAGCGTATACATATTATGGGATCAACGCGATGTCTTTACAGTTCGATTGATCCAGGTCGGATTAATATTTCCAGATGTATCAACAGTATGTGTGCTTATCGTATACGAAGTATTTGGGATCAGGCCAGAGGCAATGTAATTTTGGACTCCTTTTGCGACATTTGTCTTGAATATCCCATTTATATAAACCATAACATATGCGAAATCAGCATCACTGGGGTCAGCCCAAGTATATTTAATGTAATTAGAAGCATGTTTTTTGCTCACAAGATTGGTTATGCTGGCAGGAGGAAGATTATCTCTGGCAGTTCTTGCTGTGTGATTAACCCAGGTCATATTTATATTGCCTGAAGTATCCACAGTATGAGTGCTTATAGTGTAATCAGTATTAATAATGAGATTGCTTGCCTGGTAATATCTGATTCCCTGTGTTACATTTGTCTTGAAATTCCCATTAATATAGACCATCACTTTGACTAGATCAGGTGTTATAGGTTCTGTCCATGTCCAATTGATATAGTTGCCTGCAAAGCTTATATTTTTCAAATTGTTCACCCCTGGTAATTGTATTTTAGAAAAGACTGTTCTGTTGATAATTACACTTCCATTGGTGAGATCTAGTGTCAATTGAATTCCTTCAGGATCGCATATTTTCACATTTGAGATATTTATTCCTGACGAACCCGGGTAATCAAGTGCAGTCATGTTGATCACAATAAATATCCCCGGGGTTGAAACATTTGTTTTGCCCAGTTTAACATCATAAATATTTGTGACTGTACCCAGTGAGTTATTCACAACACCATTATTGAAAAAAGTGGTTGATCCATTCTGTTTAAAAAGATCTCCTTCAGAAATTTTGTTCACCTTAATTATAGATTTATTAAAGGCAAGATTCAATTGTGCGCCAGCAATATTTGTACCCATTGGATCGATGAAGACATTCACCTCGAAACTCTCACCCGGGGTGACTTCCAGATTCGATGGATGAATGTTCACAGAAACGGCAGATGAATTGCCGATTAACATTGCTATTATAAAAGCTGATAGGATTATTTTAATAATTCTCATGTACACAAAAATATGTGAACATAATCATGAATCATATGGCCATACAAAAAATTATATCTCCTCATACGTCTTACTAGTAAACTGTGTAAACTATGGACGACGAAACAATAACAATTAGCGCAAAAGGACAGGTTATCATACCTGCAAGGATCAGAAAAA
>JAPMTR010000113.1 GCA_026552975.1 Candidatus Methanoperedens sp. | reverse complement strand
ATATTTGCTGAGCCATTGGTCTGGATATTGTAGTTACCGTTGGGATGTGAGGTGCCTTCATTGGATCCGCCGGTTGAATGGCAGTAATCACAGCTTGTTACCGGAACGCTGCCGTATCCTGCTGTCTTGTGAAGGATGTGAGCACCGTCTGTATTGTTGCCGGTTATACCTGCTGGATCGTCTGGAGGCTGGGCATGGCATGCTGTGCATGAACCGCCTCCTCCTCCTTTTCCTACATTATGTACGAATTCGCTGATGGTTGCAGATCCTGAAAGTAAGCTACCGTGGCATAATTGACAGTCTGCGTCTGTCGTACCATATGTAGCATGATCCGTTCCTGTAATATTCCAGTTAGTACCCGGCTTAAAAGCTACTGGATCTGGATTAAGTAATGCCATGATAGCTGCGTAATCATTGTCTGTGGAGTTGTGGCAACTGGCACAAACTGTACCGCTTCCTATTGCTCCACCGATCGGGTCGGTTCCAACCGCTGTTGCCGCATAACCAAGTCTTGTGGCAATATGTTTGTTATCGCCATGGCAATAAACGCAGGCATCCTTTGGAGTAGTCCAGTAATTACCCCATTTCAGACCACCGTTATCATTGCTGTGGTTGAGAGGTGTCTGAACCTGTGGCGCAGTTCCTGTATAAGAACCTGCTTTTGGAGCTGATTTAAGAGTTGTTAAGAATGTTGGGTTCTGGTGGCAGTTGGTACAATTGCCCTGATACGTGCTACCTTTATTGACATAACCTGCCGTCTGTGAGAATACTTGAATATTATGTACATCCTGACTGTGGCACAATGTGCAACCTACGCCACCATTATGTTTCTCGTAACTTGTGTGGCAGGTCAGGCAGTGACTATCTTCCACGATATTATTCTTGGTCAACCTGAGTGATTGATCAGGCTTGGTTATGTTATGCATTGGACCATGGCAGATTATACATGGGACCGCATTGGCCGGATTATGGCCTGTTGCAGCAACATTCCCAGAGTAATTACTCATAGGAGTTGTTCCAGTGCTCATGGTAGATTCACTTGATAAATTAGTCCATGAATGGCAGTCACTGCATGATTTGATCAGTGCATTAGTCTGGTGAGTAGATATTGTGATTCCGTGGCATGTCGCACAGGTATTTGTCGTATGGACATCTGCAGTCTTTGTTGCCTGCCCTGAGAATGCATTTCCTCCTCCTACACCTCCATATCCACGATGACATCCGACGCAATCTGAATCAGATGTTCTGTGATCTCCACGACTTGTTGTTCCTTCTCTACCAAGAGTATAAGGAGAATTCTGTAATGATGAAGTTGCACTATTTGGTGCATTGTTTCCATGATTCTTGCAGCCACCAGCGTTGCATCCAAACCAATTGTATATGAATCCAGTTGAATCAGTTTTGCTAATAGCTGTTGCACTTGCATCAACATACCAATTTCCATAGTAATTTTTAGCATTTAGATCAAGACTGTACGAGGCAATTCCATTTGCATCAGTGTTGATGGTTGTCGATGTAGTCGTATCTGCATTATTCCAGTTTCTTATAGTGAAAACAACCGGTGAATTTGTGATAGGAGTTCCGGTTTCTGATAATACAAGGGCATAACTCTTAATTGTCGTTTGAGCTCCATTCCAGGCATTTTGACTCCAGCTTCCGCCAGAAGGCAATGCAAATCCTGCTGCTGTGTCAGCCGATTTTCCAGATGTTAATGGATCATCTAAAACTACGTAACGATTCGTTGCCACAATTACTTTCCCCCCAGTTCCTACAGGAGCCGATGTGAGCGCGATATTCGCATTACTCACTGGAGCACCTGATACAGTTCTGGAAATGGAGTTGGGATTGTATCCAGACTTGCTGGCTGTGATCGTATAAGTGCCATTGGGGAGCAGCATGCTGTAATAACCAGTTCCACCTGTTGCAGCTGTCTCTGTTCCTGCTGTGACTGTGGCGCCGGATATTGCAGCGCTGTTGGAGGCGTTGGTGACATAACCTGAAACGCTATATGTAGTACCTGCACCGGGGGTGTAATATACTCGAACAGGAAGAAAGTCAAGATCCCCGGTATTAGTTGATGTCATCCATTGTGCTTGAATTCGAAGATTATTCACAATTTCGTCTCTTGTCCATGAATGACCCCATGTATCAGCTGCACCACCGAGAATATGATCTAAAACATTATTTCTATCCCATTCTGTCGTATCAGTTGAGTAGCTGGTCCACGTTGTACCGCTATTCCAACTTAGTCGCACAGTCATATAACGGTTGGAACCTGACCCGCTACTTCTGATTCCTAATGCATTTAATTCAATGCCATTTATCGCAGATCCGCTGGGAATTGAAGAAAGATCATAACCATAATAGTTCCAATTACTTGAACTACTGCTGAAGGTGGCATATGAAGTATCATCTGCGTAAGCATTTGTTGGAGATGTAACTCCTGTCCCACCTGTATTTACACTTGGTGCCACCCAACCAGTATCTGCTGCGCTCGCCGCACTGCTCAATAAAATCATTGATAGTAACAACAATATGAAAAAATTCCCTGTGCTCACACAACTATGCCCCGTTTTTTCCTGTTTTATTACCATGCTTCCTATCTCCTTTATGTCTTATCATGCGTGTTAATTATTTTTAGTTGATAGGATAAAAATACGTAAAATATCTTGCCGATATTAATGTCTCTAGCCTATCCAATATAAAATGTTAATAGAATCGACTATAATATAAAGTTTTCTTTAGGTTTCATTTTGATGAATTCTTACATAATGTATAAACATTTAAGATGTCATATAATCGGTATGAAGCCCACTGTACACGTATCCTATCCCGAAAAGCGAGAATGCCAGGACAAATAGGCTCAATATAATATACAGGGCTATCCTTCTTCCAGACCATCCAGAATTCATCCTTAGATGTAAACAGATCCCGTACATGAACCAGACAATTAAAGACCAGGTCTCTGTCGGATCCCATCCCCAGTAACGCCCCCATGTCTGGTTCGCCCAGATAGCACCTGTGCCTATCATGATTGACAGGAATAACAATCCTGCAGCTACGAACTGGTACATTTGCTCATCCATGATCTTCAATTCAGGGAACCTGCCATAAAATGAAATCCGGCTTCCATTCTTTTCATCCCGCTCCTTCAAAATATAAAGAACTGCGATCCCTGTTGCCACAAGGATCGAGCCAAAAGCAAGATTTGCAAATACCACATGGGCTATCAACCAGTAACTGCGTAATGATGCAGGTATCATCTGGATATCCCTCGAATAAGTGGATCCTGCCCCCATGATCAACAACACTACTGGCATCACAATGAAACCAGCGATCTTTATCTTCTCATATTTTCGCTGTGCCAAGAGAAAAACTACTACCGAGAACCAGGCATATTTTGACAGTACTTCATACATAGTAATATAAGGCCCATGATCAGTCTCGACCCATCTCAAAGCTATGGAAACACTCTGGAATAATAATCCGATAATGGCGCTGCTCAATGCAAATTTTAGTTTTTCATCTTTTTTGAAAACAAGGCAATAAATATATAAGATCGAACTTATCGCATAGAATGTGGTAGCTGTTAAATATAATATCCAGTCAATTTGTGCCATTTAATTATCTCTTTTTGAATTTATACAATAGAGATTAATTGTATTTAATGTTTCATACAAAGATATCAGAATTTTAGATTTGGGAGATCTACTTCTAATATTTCCAGATTAATTTGTGGAAATCCTTTTAACTCCACAAAATGATTTATATAAATAATGTTCGACAACGATGAATTTGACCGCTGGATGGCTCAGGCATCCGATACTTTGAATTCAGCCCGGTCAGATTATTTAAACAATAGTTATAACTGGTGTTGCTTTAAGGCCCAGCAGGCTGCTGAGTATGCCGTCAAAGCGCTCTTGAAGGGACTTGGTATTTCAGCTTATGGTCATTCCATTATAAAACTACTGAAAGATTTAGAATCATATTCTCTTGACGTTCAATCGTTGACATCTTTTGCCAGAATTCTTGATAGGCATTATGTGCCTGCACGTTATCCTGATGCTTTCACAGAAGGCAGTCCTTTTGAATACTATGATAAGAACACTGCGCAAGAGGCTCTTGATTGTGCGGAAAATATCTGTAATTTTTGCATTACGATCGGGAAGAAATATGAATAATATAAACTTCTTAAATAATGTAAATCATATTGTGTTAGAATATTCAAAAGTTGTTTCTTCAAAACTGGGCAAATTCACAGGTGTGCTTTATGGTTCAATGGCAAGGGGGGATAATAATCTATGGTCAGATATTGATTTTCTTGTTATTTCTGATAAACTTCCACAAAATCCTCTAAAAAGGCTTGAATTCCTCTATTCACTTACAGAAACGCCAATTGAGGTTAAAGGATACACAAAAAAGGAGTTTCTTAAAATGATAGAAAATAGAAATCCTATAGCACTTGATTCTATTATTGAAGGAATAATAATCGTTGATGACGGTTTCTGGGAGATTGCCGAAGATAAGTTTGAAGATATTAAAAATAAGTATGAACTTGTGAAGGAACCAAAGAGATGGGTATCAATGAGTATGAAAAAATCTTTTTTGAAGGAGCATGTAGAATTAAAATCAATTGTTTAGTGATAAAAATTAATAAAGACTTGTTATAACTTCTCTTTTATCCTATTCACGATATCTCCAATTTCTTCTTCATAAAAAGATCTGAACTTATCAGCCCTTCCCCCGATATATATTTCTGAATGATTATCCTTTTCACTCTTTACAACTTCTATCCAGATCTTCTTAGGGACCAGGAACAAAGATATAGCTAAACTAAATATGATCGATCCTATTCCAGCATATACAAACATTGTGCTTCGATCTTTCACAATATAAAAATTGCTCCAGTATTTTATATCATAAAAACCAAGATTCTTATCATCTATTTGCACAGTATCATTCATTTTCAGTGTCCCGTTATATATCTCAGATCCTTTATCGAATATCTTAAGGAAAAGGATCGGTTCCTGTAACGCGTCTGCTTCCATGATCTTTCTTGATGTTAAATTGGTGGTCATATAGACCATCAATCCCCCCTCAAGACCTGTATCCCCGATATTAAAAAATGCCACATACCGGTCACTTTCATCCTGGTCTTGCGCTGTAATATATGATCCTGAAATGACTTTTCCATCCCGATCCCTTAATATCAATAATGGCGCCATTCCATAAACATTGCCAAGAAATGTGTATCCACCATAATTCATAAGATGATTCGAGTATACTATATCTGTTTTCTCTAACTTTCCATCCTTTTCTATCGATAGTGTTCCCGAAGCGCCACGTGGCGTATTTGTTTCATCATTATATTTTGCATAAAATTTTTGAAGGGTTATGTTGAATCCCTGGTGAGCTTCATTAAAAAAAGGCCCTTCATTAATGAACATATAATTTTCATGATCCTCTGAAAGAGTCTGCCCTTCTATAAGCCTCATATCACCTTCCATTCTGCCTGTAGTCCCATAAACAACAGATAATATAATGACCAGTATGCAGATATGAAATAATGATGTTCCCAGAACCCCCAATTTATTTTTGTGCGCAAAAATACAATTCTGGCGCTGCGATACCTTATATCCCCTTTCTTTTAGAACTGAATTTATTTCAGAAATAATCTGAACCTGTTCTTTTTCAGTTTTTAATACCGAATGGTTTTCCAGCTTTGATATATACTGATCATTCTGGAATTGAGGATAACTTCCCAGTTTTCGAAATGCCCCCTTAAGCATATTCCAGGTACAAAAAGCCGTGTTAATAGAAAGAAGGAATGCAATAATTAAGAAAATGAATGATGAGAAAAGATTTGTAAATCCAATTGCCTCAAAAATATCCGCCTGCTGTGGATTCGTATTTTTCCATGCATTATATACATCAGTCTTGATCTGTGATTTCTGGGGGACAGTTGTCCCTATTAACGATAATAAGATCACCATGGAAATAAGAAATATAGCTAATTTTCTGGATCTAAAAAAATTCTCGATCTTCTTCATACTATCCATTAATAAATCATCCTTCATTACAGAATTGCTTTTTCATAAGAACTTGGATAAGTATAAATAACTTTGCAGATGATGTAAACAAAACGAATGAACCCCACTACTAAATTAATTTCGATTATAGCTTTTGGAGCTTTCATTTTCATCCTGGCGATCTCATGGGAGAATTTGAACGCACATGAAGATCAGGATTTTATCGAACTTGGTATCGTATCATTTCATACCTCTCTTGATCAGGGGATCAAAGAAGCAAAGAATACCAGCAAGCCAGTTTTTCTGTATTTTAGGTCTCAAACTTGTTACTGGTGTTTGGAATTTGAAGAGGAATCACTATCAGATAAAAGAATTACTGAAATTCTTACTAATAATTTTATACTTGTTTCAATTGACACTTTTAAACAAAAAAATATATCTTCAAACCTCAATGTGAGGACAACTCCTTATATCATTTTCTTCACCAGGAACGGAGAGGAAATTTCAAGAATACCGGGTTATATTCCAAAAGAGGAGTTCCTGATCAAACTTAATGAAATTTGAAAATGTCCTTCCTTATAAAATTACCTTTGAGCTCTTGTATGAAACAAAATTATCTATATTAATTGCCAGGGACAATAATAATTTGTTTCTCAGGTTTCTTTAAATATTTCTCCATCAACTTCTTAGCTTCAGGAGGCATTTCACCCTTCATCTGGCTCGCCAGGTAAGAATCATTAATAAGAAGGCGGGTAACATCGATCATATAATTTTTCTTGAATTCACCCATATCTTCGATCTGGGAGAGTTTATCCATATAGAATTCCCGAAAAGCCCGAAGCAGGTGTTTATTTAATTCCGCCCTTGTCATATTTATGGGTTTAACGATCGGTTCTATAAGATTATATTTCGAATAATCGAACTCTTCCACATACGGCGCCAACTCTTTATAAATATCCGAATAAGGCCATGGTGCTATTGCCAGGAAAAACGCAAGGTCTGGATTATAATATTTTGCAAGTTTAATTGCTGCATCTATTGAATCTGGAGTTTCATCAGGCATCCCGAGGACAAATGAGGTTTCAGAAATTATCCCTGCGTTATTAATCAGATCGATCGCTTCCTTGGATTCTTCAATTTTGAGGTTCTTCTGGTATTTATCAAGAGTAGCCTGGCTTGCTGATTCAGCACCTACATAAATATGAAGTATGCCTGCGCCGATATATTTGTGCATTATTTCCTTATCCCTCAGGATGTCATCGACTCTTGTTTCCATCAGGATTTCAACATCCAGTTTTTTCTCTATCAAGAGGTCAAGGATCTTTTCCCATCGTTCCCGGTCAAATGTGGGTGTTTCATCCGCGATCATGACAACATCCACACCATAGGTTTTATTCAGGTATTCAAGCTCTGAGACAAAATTCTGGGCGCTGCGCGCTCTCCACTTTTCTTTC
This sequence comes from Candidatus Methanoperedens sp., assembly GCA_026552975.1. Lineage (GTDB taxonomy): Archaea > Halobacteriota > Methanosarcinia > Methanosarcinales > Methanoperedenaceae > Methanoperedens. The sequence goes on along the minus strand of JAPMTR010000113.1, from coordinate 3,599 downwards.
CAGAATAACCTCTGCGAACAAAATGTGCATTTCTGCGTGCAGCCCCTTGAGGAACTCACAACTGCAAGAGTTGAGTTTTTCTTTGTCTTAAATGAATAATCTTTCCATTCAATAAGATCCCAGGCCATAGGAAGAGCATCAAGATCTTTAATAAGGGGTCTTTCCCTGGTGGCAACGACTTTTCCGTCTTTTAAATAGGCGATCCCTGGAACATCTGTTCCCTTACCTCCAAATACACTATTGAGAAGCTCGGTGGTTGTTATCTCGCCTTCACCGCGTACTATGAAATCTATGATATTACCATCTTTTTGAAGGATCTCATCCCAGCAAAAATTCGAATGTATTCCCCCCAGCATAGTGATTATCGATGGATCTACCTCTTTTGCTATCCTCAGGACTGAAATAGCATCATAAAGACTTGAGGTGTATGCCGCTGTTCCCACAGCATCCGGATGATAGTCCTGGATTTGTTGCTTTATGTCGTCAAATGTATGATATTTAGACATTGCATCATATATCTTGACCTCATATCCAGCATCCTGAAGACCACCTGCAACATATACCATGCCCAAGGGCATCCATGTTCCGGCGGATTCAAGTACGCCGCAGTGATACGGTGGTGTAATTAAGAGAACTTTTTTTGTCATGAATTTTCAACAGTTTAATAAGCCGAATAAAGTAGCTGTCCTATATTCATAATATGTTATAAATTTTTTGTCACAGATTTCCATCATTTCCTTTCAGAGGAATATCCAAACCGCTATCGCCCCTGCAATTACAATACTTGCAAGGATAGCAATATCGATCCATTTCGGATCTATCTTTCTTTGAGTTTTCTCCTGTTCAAAGTAAGTTTCCATATTTTTCAGGATGTAATCTTTGAGTATCTTCATGTTTATCAATTTGAAACCTACGGTAACATATGCTGCCCAGGTATAATAAAAATATACATAGATGAATAATAACCCGAACAAAATTCCCATCATAATATTCGGTCCCCACGCAGCATCAAGGATGATACCCCCTACAGGAACTGTCATTATAGGGGCAAGCGCCCATACCCATGCGATCTTATTATTGAAAAGCTTATATTCAGATGTTAACAATGCCCACCATGCCAGGTAAATTACCAGGATGAAGTAATGAACGATACCAAGGGGATACTCAGCCACATATACTAATGCTGAGAACGTAAAAACCATAAGAGTAAGAATTTTTGCTATGAATTTAAATGATGCACCCGGGAAAATATATACTTGAGAGGCATCCATGTCCTGCATCTTTGTTACATAATCAAGAGTAGTATCAACCCTGCGATTGGTCTGCATTACCTGCACTTCCATGGCATTGATCCGGCCAACCGTATCAGTAAGCATATTCATGAGTGGCTGGATTTTATAATCCCATTCTTTATCCATTTTATCATTGGCGATCTTCTGCATCAGGACATGCCTGACGCCGATCCAGGCGGTCATATAAGAGAAGACCATTATGATAAGGTCAATTATTGTTCCTATGAAATTATTTAGAACAAAAACATCTATTATTAAGGAAAGTGTCGCAAATAGTCCAACTACTACACCCAACAGAATAGCACTGAATACAGCAATTCTATCTTTCATTTTTCACCCCATACAAAATAAACATGCGTTATCGAGGTGGTCATTTTATTGCCATTTTGCATCAGAACGTGGATCTGTCCTGAACTGCTAATAATAATGTATTTTGTTTTCATAGATAAATATATTGCTCTCTAATTGTTGTAAATTCTCTGATAATCAAGATAAAGGCTACCCTGCTGTGTTGTGCTTGCATTCATGTCTTGATATCGAACAAGTATATAGTATGTATTAATATTTCCATCATTACCCGACATGGTTCCATATGAGATCAACTCATCAGAAAATAATGTTATATTGCGATATGAAAGCACTGTATCATTAAGTGTTGTCCTGTTGTTCCATGTTGAACCATTCCATATTTGTAATATGAAGTTGTCGTTTGAAACATTATATCTGAGCTGGAGTTCTTGCGAAACTGCCTCAGGTATATTCGTCGTGTTTGTAGTTACATTTAGATGATACAGGTTTAGATCATAATTGAATATTACCTTGAACTCATCAATACTAAATATTGATGATTGTAAAGCATCAGCAGATCCAACGGCGACTTTTGCATCTGCAAACCTTATTCTGAAATTACCAGTTGTATTGACAAATGTCTGTATTTCATTTATATTTGTTATGTTGTACCATAGAACCGTATCTGAGGACGGCAGGGTTCCAAGCAGGTTCCATGAAGCACTCCAATTGTTCGAAGAATAATTCCATAGCTGTATATAGACTTCATCTCCATCATTAACAGAAGCCTCGATTCCTATATTCATAGAGGTCAAAGAAGAATTGCCTGACTCAAAGAATGCTTCCCAGCCATTCCACTCAGTATCAAGTTTACCTCTATTGGCCGGATTTCCCCCTGTTTCTTCAGTCAAAACCAAATACGAATTATCCGAACTTATTGTGTTTGAATAATCCCCACTGGTGATCGTTCCAAAAGTCATGACCGGTTGTACATTTGCATATTTAATTGTGTTTCCCTGTTGAACAACCGTTTCTTCAGCAAAAGTGCTCGATGCACCGCTATCGCCATCGCTCTTGGCATTGCTGAAACCTGATACTGTTCCAGTGTTATTCAGGAAATCAAACACATAAGTGAATACAGAAGGAGTAATTGCAGTATCGTTTGACCAGTTAGCATTAACATTCCCATAATTATCTACCGTTCGTGTTGATATAATATGGGTTGAATTCGGTTCAAAATAACTGGCATTATAGAATTGTATTCCTTTTGTAACACTGCTCTTAAAAGTGCCGTCAATATATACTTCAACATGATCAAAGTCAGTATCTGACGGGTCTGTCCATGTCCAGTTGATATATAATGGTGTTAATGATGCTGCAATATTGATTATACTTGCTGGAGGCGTCGTATCATATATTGTTTTATTCGCACTGCTGTTATCTGCACCATTGATTGTTATCTCCAAATAGTCAGTATTAAATCCTTCTTTTGAATAACTGAAATTATATATTCCATTTAACAGATCTATTATGGAATAATATCCCGACACCGATGTAATGCTCTGATTGCTGCCATTCTGGACGAGGACACCTTCCAATACTGCCCCGAAATTATTGAAAACATAGCCGCTTGCATTATAAGTCGGCAATGAGTTCACTGTTACTATGAAATTTGCGAATGAAATTGAGCCATGTCCGTCTGTTACGTTTATCTGCAAGGAAAGGATGCCAATATCGCTATTTGATGTTGTCCAGATCAATGTTCCATTCTCTGGATAGAATGTACCATTGGTGAAATTCCGATCAAATACTGGAGTATCACCATCCAGATCACTTGAAGTCGGATATATGAAGAGTGTTTGACCTTCTGTGACATTATAATTGGAAGAGATATTTTCAATAGTTACTAGATTATTTAATACCTGGATATTCTGGGTGGCTGGAGTGGTGTTGAGTGTGCCTGTGCCTGAGGAATTGTAAGCATAGATACTGATGTTGCTCCAGTTATGGGCTCCGACT
>JAPMTR010000051.1 GCA_026552975.1 Candidatus Methanoperedens sp. | reverse complement strand
CCGCTAGACAGTCCAGAAACATTACTGGAAGAACGTTTCTTTCTCAGGGTACCAGCCGGGAAAGAAATCAGCCATGTGACTGATAACCGCTACTATTCACTATCAATGAACATATCGCCCAACACCGGCCTTAATATCACTGGCTTCTGGGGATGCCGGATAAAAGTTGAGGAGTTCATGTATGGAGTAGCGGGCAGATCAATAAACCTGTTCGGCCTCAGAGCAGACACCATCCTGAATATGGATTTCGACACCCAGCTAAAATGTGATTCCTATGCCCATGAGCTCGTGGAATCGTATCATGCGCCAGTTGTCTACATCTCGGCTGTAGTGAAGCCGCAGTACATAGATACATCGGATCTTGTGGGGAAGACCGTCAGGCTGGATGATGAACTTACAGGAACACAGGAGGACTTCCTGTGTACAAAGCAGGTACTCAGGTTCAGCGGGACACAGAGATATGAGCAGATAGAAGCGATGCGATTCAATTACGACTGGGAATATTCTGAGTAGGAGATCATGGAGAAGAGCACCAACGATACGCAGGACCTTATTGACAAAGCGATCTGGAAGTTCCTGGAAACAAATAAGGAGCTTGTAATCAGGCGTATTATTGGTGCAGATGGGCTTGCTCTGACTGCAGGAACAAACAAGAATATAACAATTGATACATCCGGTACGGGAAAAGCACTCTACAATGGGGTGGAGCTTGGCGGCGGCTCCAATAATAAGATAGTTGGATCCGGATGCGCTTTGTCTCTGGTGCAGCCGACAGTAGAGTGCAGCCCTGACGGGGCGCAATGCGAGATCAATGTTACTGCCGGAAAAACTGGGAAGATTGTCTTCAAGAGGTCAACATAATGACGATCGGAAAAATCACGGCAAGCCAGCAAGATGTAGTATATATAAAGGTTCGACCGGAAGACGATACATTTTTGGAAACACATAATGGAGCAGTGAAAGCAAACTATTATGTTGTCAGCTCAGCCGGTGAGCAATTCACAGCTGTGTGCTGGTTTGGGAGAATTAAAATCAAGATTGGAAATGTAAACGAAGCAGGTAAAGTGAGGTTGACCCTGCACGATTCACCCTCAAAGGCAAAGACATATTATGAAAACGAATTTGAACTGAAAACAACTGGTGGCATCGTTCTGCACATGGCTTTTGACCCATTAATTGCAGGAGATTATTATTGGGAACTCGTAAAATTGTCAGGCAGTATCGGCATAAGCGTTGTCACGGACAGTACGCTGCATAAAGCATACACTGACGGAAATCCAACCATTGCTTTCGATATTGAAAGCAAGATTATGTACGTTTCAGATGAGGAAACGGAACGTCCAGTTGCAGTAGTCGGGGACACCATTGATTCAGGGATAACCACTATCAGTGGAGGCTCAGAGCTTGGAAAGATCATGGTAGGCACGGTTGAAAAGAACATATCACGAGCAGGTGATTCACTGGCAAATGGCGGTCAGGTGCTTCAAGGCTGCTGGTTTGTAGAATTAGACTCACCATTCAAAGATGTCAAATTTTCGCTATCTATCGACTGCATTCCTGTTAGCCTAACAAAAGATTAGTCCTACTGTACTTGTTTCGAAGA
>JAPMTR010000069.1 GCA_026552975.1 Candidatus Methanoperedens sp. | reverse complement strand
AGCCCGATTAATTTGTCAGATGTGAGGTTGATTAGACCAGCATAAAATTATTAATATAATTAGTGTGTCCGTAGGTGGGACTAATATAGGAACAACTTGCAACACTATATATTAAAGGGACACAATATATATTATAATTATAATAATAATTATTAGTATCCTTTCAAATAATTATATATATCCCTTTCACCTATAAAGAAACTTGGCGAGCAGGTAACATTTTTTTACTAACCCCCACTCCCCAACCTGCTCGCCATTCTTGTCAGTATCTTTTATGGGTATATACGGATAAAAATAGCGGATTTTCACTTTTTATTTGTCAAAACATCGCTGGCTATCATCCCATCAAGCATTGATATTATCCTGTCGGTCTTTGAAGAAACAGCCATGTCATGGGTCACCACAAGGATAGTCTGGCCATTATCACTCAATCCACGCAATAATTCCACGATCATGTCCCTCGTCTTTGTATCCACTTCCCCTGTGGGTTCATCAGCAAGGATTATCGCTGGTTTGTTCGCCATTGATCTTGCTATTGCAACTCGCTGTTGTTCCCCGCCAGACAATTCCGAAGGTCTGTGGTTCATGCGTTCACGAAGACCCATCTGGGTAAGAAGTTCAATTGCCCGTTCCTTTCGCCTGCTTTTAGGTACACGTGCAAAGCGCATTGCGATATCAACATTTCCAAAAGCGGAAAGCGTTGGGATGAGATTAAAGTGCTGGAACACGAAACCAATTTTTTCACGGCGGATCACAGGAGCTTCATTATCTTTTGCTTTTGTAACTTCGACCCCATCAATATAAACACTGCCGGTTGTGGGTTTATCCAGAAGGCCTATCATGGATAGAAATGTGGATTTTCCGCTTCCCGACGGGCCTATTATGCTCAGGAATTCACCTTTTTGAACATCAAAACTCACATCACTAAGTGCATGTACCGGGATCTTTCCCTGCATATAGGTTTTTGAAAGATTCCTTACACTCAGAATTGGTTTATTCATATCTCAAAGCCTCCATAGGACTCATCTTTGCAGCCCTGTATGCAGGGTAAAGCCCGGATATAACTCCAAGAAGGGTTGAAAAAACAATAGAAATAATAAGGAGTCTGGGCGTGACGCTAAATAGAATAGTGCCGCGTGAGGCAAGGAAGTCATTCAAATAATATACAAGGGCTCCACCCCCTACAATCCCGCAAATTCCGCCAAGTATCCCCATAATGGCAGATTCCCCCATTGTCATGAACAGGATGTCACGGGTCTCGGCACCAAGTGCTTTCATAAGGCCAAATTCCTTTGTTCTTTCTGAAACAGACATCAGCATTGTATTCATAACGCTAAGGCCGCCGATAAGAGCAGCTAGAACTGCAGCGCTTATTGTAATCAAAGTAAATATCACAAGTGATTGCTCGATCTGCTTTCGAAGCTGTTCGGGTGAAAATGTCTTGATCTTCTCAACATTTAACTCTATCCTTTTTGAGAGGTCTTCTGCATCCACGCCCGGATCAGGCACTGCCAGGATAAATGATACTGTATCTGCGCGGGAATAGAATTTTTGCGCTATATTGAGCGGGATCATCACACCGTTATCGAAAAAAGAACCCGTATATTCCATTACACCGACAACGGTAAAATTTCTGGCATGGGTTATTGACGAAGCGCGCTGAACTCTTTTGCTTTTTATCTGTATCTCATCCCCGGCTTTCAGATTAAACTCCCGCGCCACGCTGCTTCCAAGAACCGCCCTGTAACTATCTCCCACTGTCAGGAACCTCCCTTCTGTAAGTTTTGTGTCTTTCAATAAGGATGGGAATTTTTCAGGATCCGCTCCTATGACCACGTCCCCGCCCATAAAACCCAGGCTCTCAGGGTCAAGCGCAGCCTGCAAAAGCCCATAGGCATCAGCCACACCTGGCACTCTCTTAATTTCTCTTGCTTTAGACTCGTTTAGATTCCCTCCGCCAAATCCGATCTCAGGGAACACCCTGATCTTATCGGCGGTCAGACTGATAGACCTGTCAAAAGTCTGGTTGAAATGCTCGGACATCCCGCCCATAACGATAACTGCAAAAATCCCGAGTGCAATACCAAATATGGTAAGTCCTGTCCTGAGTTTTCTCTGGGTAATGTTCTTAAGGATTATATCGAACATTAAGCACCTTTTATCCTCCTGGATACCAGGATCACAATTGCCATTATAAAAATCCCTTCAAATCCGGGAGCGCTCTTTCCAGGCAAAGTTGTATTAGTTACCTGGTATTCGGGAATGCGAAGTACGGTCTCATACTTATCCAGAGTATTGTTTTCCCGGTTCACTGCCTCAATAAGAATATCATAATTCCCTGCAGGCATCCCTTTCCACACAATACCAGCCGTGGATTCTTTTCCAGAAGTGAGGATGTCCTCAAGCTGCTGGGTGTATGATTCCTTGCTGTTTGTTTCCCTGTTCCTGGCCGTCACATGTATTGAACCATCGAATGGAACCTGGGATTTTCCCCGGATCGTAACGCTTGCGCCATATTCATCAACAGTAACATCAGCAGGAAGTATTTCGACTTCTTCAGTTGCAGAGAACCCGGCAATATAAGTATTAATAAGAGCAGGCGCATTCAGCCGGTGACTGTATATCTTGGCGCGAACGACATAATTTTTCTTATCAGATAGCAAGAACGGCCAACCCAGTTTGAGTTCAGAGCTTGCTGTAATTGACATGTCTTCACTTGTCTTTGAATAAACTATATCGTTGTTATCCAGCAATTCTATTTTAATATCGGTAACAGTAGGATTAAAAGAGCGAAGAAGTAATAGGACGCCACTATTTGATGGTGAGAAATCCACGACCTGGAATTTAGGTAATGTGACGGTTCCATAGGCGATATAGTTTGATATGTTTGTAACCATCGTATTCCCCTCATAAAGGCTCACCCTGACAGTGTAATAATCATGCCTGGGTTTTTCCCGCCAGATAATGACTTTTTCCAGTTTTTCTCCGGCTTTTACATTCACGTCGATTTCATGTGATTCGACAAGGTCTCCAGAATAGAGAAGCTCAAAAACAGCTTTTCCCCGGAGATCATTATCCGAATGTACGGTTACATCACTCGTTGTGAAATCTGAAAACAGATCGGTCATTTCAACAGTTGCAGAAACAGGATTAATGAATGAGATAATTATTATAAATGATAATACAATTGCTCTGGGGGCGTTATTCATATCCGATAGATATAATCCAGATGTTAAATATTTTTCCAGCCCATTTCCGTATTCATGAACTCATCGCAGAGTTTATGTTCTTGATGAGACTTAGAGAAAATCAGTTTTCAAATGGAGTTTCCTTTCATGGATAAATTAGCAGTCATTACACGAAATACAGAAGAGATCGTAACAAAAGAAGAACTTGAAGCCCTGATAAGTTCGGACAAACAGCCCGGCGCTTATGTAGGATATGAGCCAAGCGGGAAGATCCACATGGGGCACGTGCTGACAGTTAACAAACTCCTTGACCTCCAGCATTGCGGTTTTAAGATAACCGTACTTCTTGCAGATGTACACGCATACCTGAATGAAAAAGGAACAATGGAAGAAGTCCAAAAGATCGCTGATTATAATAAAAGATGTTTCATTGCTCTTGGACTTGATGAAAAAGATACGATATTTGTCCTTGGATCATCTTACCAGCTTGATCCAAAATATATGCTCGATGTCCTTAAACTTGCCAGAAGCACCACGCTTAACAGGGCGCGGCGCAGTATGGACGAGGTAAGCAGGAATTCTGAAGATCCCAAGGTTTCACAGATGATATATCCACTTATGCAGGCGCTTGACATCGCTCACCTGGGCGTTGATGTGGCAGTTGGCGGCATCGACCAGCGAAAGATCCACATGCTGGCGCGGGAGGGACTCGCAGAGCTTGGCTATAAGGCCCCTGTCTGCATCCATACGCCCATACTTCTTGGTCTGGATGGAAAAAAGATGTCATCAAGCAAAGGTAACTACATTTCAGTAGATGATACCCCTGAGGAATTAAAAAAGAAAATAAAAGGAGCGTTCTGTGTGGAGGGCGAGGTCAAAGATAATCCTGTCCTTGCGCTTTTTAAATACCACATAACTCCGCGTTATCCCCGGATCGTGATAAAACGCCCTGAGAAATATGGTGGAAATCTGAATTATGGAAGCTATGAGGCGCTTGAGGCTGATTTTGCTGCTAAGGCCCTGCATCCGATGGACTTAAAAACGGCTGCATCCGAATATATGAACGAGATCCTTGAACCTGTCAGGAAGTTAATGTGAGGTGTCAGGAATGATCACACATGTCGTTCTTTTTAAATTAAAAGATGCGGGTCAAAAAAGTGTTGAGAACGCAAGGGATGTTCTGATGGGGATGAGAGGAAAGATCCACCTGTTGCGCCATCTGGAAGTGGGGACGGACGTTTTTCACTCAGAGCGTTCCTATGATATTGCTCTTATAACGCGGTTTGATTCCATGGAGGACCTTAAGGCTTACCAGGTACATCCGATCCATCTTGAAGTGGCGAAATATATAAATTCTGTAAAGGAAGCTTCGATCGCAGTGGATTACGAATCTTAACTGGTATTTATATAATATTTAGATTGGTCAGTTTTTCTTTAATAGACCTGTAGGCATTTTCACAATCCGTGGGAGATTTACCGCCTGTAATGACCATTTTTCCTGAGCCGAATAATAATATAACGACTTTTGGTTGACTCATCCGATAAACAAGACCGGGGAACTGCTCAGGTTCATATTCAATATTCTCCATTCCAAATCCTAAAGCAACGGAATTAAGGTTCAGAACACTCCCCAGGGCTGCAGATGCCACAATATTCTGGACTTTTATTTCATTGGATGCATCTATTTCTAATCCGTTTCTGATGAGCTCATGGGTGAGCTTTTTACTTGCGGTCTGAGCGTCCTCTACTGATTTGCTGCCAGTACACACAACTTTTCCGGAATTAAATAAAAGAAAAACAGCCTTTGGATCTTTGATCCTGTATACAAGACCTGGAAACTTCGATTTATCATATTCAGCATTTTCAAGTTTTGATTTCAGATCCTCCAGATCAAAAGTAGGTGAAAGTTTGACTGTAGAAACAACATTTTCAATTTTGAAACTCCAGGAATTCATAATAACCAGGGTAACCAATGAATTTAAATAACGATAACACTTTTGCGATATATTTAAGGCAGGAAAATTTTAAGTTGAAGATTTTTTGCTTAAAGCGCAAACATTATTAGTTTCAAAAGTCCAATAAGGTTGGCGATATTTATGGATATGAAAAGGATTCTTGTTTATTTCTTAATTATTATGATGACAGCTTTTCCCGTTTCTGCCGGGGATATCATTCTTAACAGGTGGGTACTGAACGTTTCAGTGAACGAAGATGGGGTGGTGGATGAGCTTATACAGGTTGAAATACAAAATGCCGGACAATTGCCAATTGATGGTTTTTCATTTGTTGTTCCAGCCTCAAGGGTGACTGTAATTTATGATTTCGACCATACTTATAGTTCAAAAGGCCAGGTCGTAGAACAGTTAAATGTAGAGAATGGAATAAAATTAACGGTAAAATTCGATTCTCCATTGAACATTGGTGAGACCTGGAATGGTCGTATCGGTTTTAAGGCAGAGAATTTCGCTAAGAGATCCGAGAATGATTATATTATTAAACTGCCATTAAATGTCCCTCAATCTCTGGAATCAGGGAAAAACACAGATATGAAGATACCTCCAGATGTTGATCTAAGGGGTCAAATTTTCCTTCCAAAAGGGATCGAAGTGATATCTGCGACACCAAAACCTTTCAGGATCCTTTTTCAGAACAGTCATATGGTACCTACATGGACTCCGTTGAACATTCACTTCACAGACACTATTGATCTTAAAAGCTCATTTTCTGAAATCTTGAAAAAAATAGCAGATGTGGATGAAGGATCAAAGAGCCTGTCAAAACGCATAAAAGAAGCGAAAAAGAATGGCCAGGATGTCAGTGAAGCAGAAACACACCTGAAGAACGCCGAGGATTTCAATACGAATAATGCAAATTCTGCGTTATCGTCTTTCTGGACTAAAGATGATCCATCTGCTCTTGAATTTATTGGGTTTGCGCAAAACGAACTGGACCTGGCAGAGAAAAGTTTTTCATCATCGGGAGAAGCCCGGGCCAGTCCTGCAGTAACGGTTATCGTTACTGCAGAAAAATCTCCAGGAATCGGGGTTGAATACTTAGCGATGATCTTATTGATCTCTTATATTGTTTTAAGGAATAAGAGGCAATAGTTTTTTTGAAATTCTCAGGAATGTTTAAATACTTTCCTATGATAATGAGGTATTAATTAAAAGTATGCAGTAAATATACAGCATTGCTTTTTTTTTCAAGGAGATCAACATGGTAAAAATAATGCATGCACAAACAGTTCTTACAGAAGATGATATTGAAGCCCTCAAAACAAAAACAGGAGAAAGTAGCACAAAGGATGCGATCGCTAAAGCCGTATCTCATTATCTGGAGTGCGAATACACAAAAGTTGAAGATATGTTCGCCAAGAAACTTGAGAGAGTAATTAAGCGAAAGCAGAAAGCAGAAGAGGAAGAGGAAGAGGAGTAAATTTTTTACAGTCGCATTCGACCAACCGTAAAAAATTGGACCTTTGAATCGACTGCACCATATATCATATCTTTTCGAACACTGTTGGCAAGGCGGACCGCGCGTGAAAGTTGCTGCAGCGAAAAGGTATGTTCATGTTCTATGGCATGAATGAGATAATCAGAGTGTGGCAGCTTTGCCATATCTTCAATTTTTTTATATACCCTGAAATGTGTCCCGAATTTGAATCCTGTTTTTGGAACGAGTCCAGTATTTCTCAGGTGTTCATAAATCGCATATTTTATTGAGAAATTTGATTCTATCTTAGAGGCTAAAGTCGAAAAACCTGAAAAATCAAGTTTCCTCTTTTCTCTGTCCTCAATTTCAAGTATTCCATTTTTCAATAGATAACATGATTCTACAAGCGATAATTGCAGGTGTCCTTCATCCATAGGTTTGCCAAAAAATCCCTGCTTTTGCAAAGATAAAGAAACCTTCGGATCCCAGATCATAACCCTGTCTTCAAGAAGGCTCGCAGTTGATGGTTTATCTTCAGTACACAATTTGAATGTTCCATTTGGAATGGTTTTCTTTACCTCATAATAGGTTAAGTCGCTATCTTCATCTACTATCGCCAGCACTAAACGCTTTTTTAGATTTTCAACTGTCCCGAGATGAGTTATTATGGACGAAAGTAATAAAGGTATCCTTTCTGATGTAACATATATAAAAAATTCAGCCGGCGTTTTTCCTGGATGACCTCCCCTCGGATATACACGAAAGCCGGTAACTGCAGGCTGTACATAATAACCGCGTTCTCTCAGGTCCTTATATACAATGTAATACAATTCAAAATTTTTAAATATTGAAGAGGCTTTCAAGAAGAAATTTTTGAAGTCCAGCCCCTCTCCTTCAAACTCCACTCTTATTTTTCCCATGTAAATAAGATAGGCGTTTTCTACCAGGGAAACTTCAAGTGTATCGCCTTTTGGTCTCCCATAAAAACTCCTGTTATGCAATTCTTCGATCGCATTTTTTTCAAATATTACAGCATCTTTTATTAATTTTCCTTTTAATGTCATAAGGTTCCATTCATTCAATTATCTTCAAATTCCATCTGTCCGCCTTTGCACAGATGGAACATTTCAATTGTTCCTGCCTTCATTTCAATAATATACTTGATACTTTCCATCGCTTTATATCCCACCCAGGGTCTTAATCGGGATAAACCCGTAATTTCCTTTTTTTCATTCAGGAATATAACATCTATAGGGAAGAATACAAAGAGCATGTGAATGCTTACCTGTGATGGTTTCTTTAATACGAATATCATAGAATGATCAATAGGAATACCTTTTCGAAACATCAAACCCAATGTTTGTTTTAATATCGTTCGTGAAAATTCAATGTTCCTTGCTATATCTATACCATTATATTTTAATACGGGAAGCATCAAGTAGCTATATAACAATCCTATGTAATATAAGAATGGAGGTATTAATCCAATAAATGAGTTCAGAAATGTGTGCTGTATGCGGTTTGCCAACAGAACTTTGCATATGTGAAGAAGTGGCAAAAGAACAACAGAGAATAGTTGTAAAGATAGATACACGGAAATATAAAAAAGAAGTGACAGTGATCGAAGGTCTTAATCCGACTGAGATCAATCTACAGGAATTGACCTCATATTTGAAGTCAAAATTCGCATGCGGTGGAACGATTAAAGATAATGTTATAGAACTTCAGGGGAATCACAAGAGCAGGATGAAAGAAGTTCTCATTAAGAAGGGATTTTTACCTGAACAGATAAAGGTATAAAATTATTTTGGGGGTAGTGGGTATCAGAATGATCTGAAAATGTAACTTTGTTTTTTGATAAAAGACACGTTGTTTTTTGAAGCGAAATCTATTTATCCTTTAATATGCTAATGATAATCATAGTAATGATAGTCGAGGGATCAAAAATGAAACTAATAAGCGCCATACGGATCATCGAAGAACGCGAAAAAAGAAAACGAAAAGCTGAAAAGGAGATGCAACGGCGGAGATTACAATTTGGGAACGAGCTTGTTAATATGCAAAATCCAAACCTTGCCATGCTCCATGGATCATTTGATCACAAAAATCTGGTTCATGTTCAATCAATTTTTCCACAGGAAGATATTATTGCCCTGAAGGAAAAAACCGGAGAACCGCATATAAAAGAGGCGATTTCAAAAGCAGTATATTTCTATTTACAGACTGCTAATCAGCATTAATTGCTGAAAAAAAAGAGAACAGGAAGTGATAATCTTCCTGATATTTAATTTATTGTGGTTTTTCGAGAAGCTTTGTCTTGGTCAACAGTCTGCCATCCTTTGCGTGTGGCTTCCTGAGGACTGAGTCATTTGCTTTTTCCATCTCGCGTGCTTCATCAGCGAGCCCGGCTGCTGCGCGCATGGCTTCATGACCTGCAGCTGCGGCTGTGGCTACCTGGTCTACCTCTTTTAATACAAAGCATGCCGGGAAGTCAAGTTCGGCGACCTTTGTGGCTATGTGAAGGGCTGCAAGAGCTTTTGCTTTTGCGTAAGGATTAGAAAATCCTGCGCTTTCAACACATTTCTCAGGTTTTGCAAGTATTTTTGGAAGCACAAGTGGTTTTGTACCTGCAGCTACCTGATCGATCACCTTATCGATTTCAGTCTGGACCAGCCTTATTGCGCCACCAATTGCCAATACCTTTAACGCATCCGTATTGAAGTTTGACATCTCAACGCAGTCAAGGAACTCCCTTTTTGCTCCGATCAATGGATCAACCGGGAGGATTATATATCCAAAACCCGCCTGTTCAAGTTTATCCCTGTCATCTTTCTTCGTTGGTCCATCTGAGACTACGATCGTCGGGGTGCCTTTCCAGAGTTCCCTTCCTGCTGTTGGGCCCGGAGCGCTTGAGTTGGGACTGATCATAACCATGAAGTCAGGAGCCCAGTTCTTGACGCACCCTGTTTCAGCTGCTTCATCCTTACCCATCTTTGCCCCTGTTCCGAAAACACGAACTGCAATTCCCTCTCTCGCTGCTATCTCATCCAGTAATAAATCTATTACCTGTGAGGTCCCTAAATTTCCAAGTTTTATAAAGCCTACTTTTACGACCATATTTGATCACAATAGTGAAAATCGTCAGGGTTATTTATAAGGTTTTTGAAATTGTCCTGATATTTTTTATATTTTTTGCCGCGGGCAAAAAATATGGGGCATGTGCGAAATTCAATTCAAAAGGTTACTTTTTAACCATTAATGATAGGGTCTCACGCCCGTCCAAAATCGTCCTCAAATCGTGCGATGTCATCTTCCCCGACATAATCGCCAAGCTGCACTTCAATAATTTCAAGCGGTATCGTCCCGGGGTTTGATAACCTGTGTTTTATCCCGGCTTTTATGAATGTGCTTTCCCCCTGGCGAAGGTAGAATTCCTTATCATCTACATGTATCCAGGCCATTCCTCTAACTACCACCCAGTGCTCGCTCCTGTGATTATGGATCTGAAGGCTCAGTTTCTTACCTGGAGAAACTGTAATATTCTTAATCTTGCTCCTTTCAGACTCCTCCAATGTCGTGTATGATCCCCATGGCCTGTAAACAGTCCTGTGGAAAAATGCTTTTTCATTTTTCTGACTTTTCAGGGAGGTTACGGTCTCTTTGACCCTCTGGCAGCTTTTCCTCGGGCAAACAAGGAGAGCATCAGGTGTATCTACAACAACCATATCCTTCACGTCTATGAGGGAAACGATCTTGTCCTTTTTAGAATAAATAAGATTGCCGTTTGAATTTAATGACATATCATCGCAATTATATGAAGCGTTCCCATGTTCATTCTTTTTCGTCTCATGGAACATGGAATCAAAGTCGCCAAGGTCGCTCCATTTATTTTCAAGTGGAACCACAGCTACTTTATCCGATTTTTCCAGAATCCCGTAGTCTATCGAAATAGAAGGAAGATCATTATATATTTCTTCGATCTTCTTATCTTTTTGATTGAAGGCTGCCATGATATCGGGCGCGTGTTTTTTAAGTTCCTTAAAAAAGACATCTGTGTCGAACATGAACATGCCGCTGTTCCAGAGACATTTTTCCAGGATGTACTTTTTTGCATATTCAACCGCGGGTTTTTCCCTGAATTCAAGAACTTTTGAACCGATCTCAAGATCTTTTCCGGATTTTATATAACCATAACCGGTATGTGCGGATGTTGGAGTGATCCCGAAGGTTACGAGATATTTGGAGCATAATGATTGTGCACTTTTTATTTTTTCCATGGCTTTAAAATCAAGTATATGGTCTGATGGAAACACAGCTGCCAAACATTTGCCAAATCTCTTCTGTATCTCATGCATCCCAAAACATATTGCTGGAAGAGTATTTTTTCCCTGGGGCTCATTTAATATATTTTCAACTTGCACAACAAGTCCCAGTTCTTCTATCTGCCCTGAAACAAAAAACTTCTGGGCTTCATTGGTGACCACGAATATCTCTGAAATATCGGACAATTTCAGGCATCGCAGCACCGTATCCTGGAAAAGCGATGTTTTTCCTAATTTTAAGAATTGTTTGGGGTATTGTTCACGGCTCAAAGGCCAGAGGCGAGTACCAGAGCCACCGGCAAGAATTATTGATTTAATGTTAATTACCTCCTTCTTTTTCTATTTGAATAAGGAACCGCAGATAAACGCGGATTAACGCAGATTTGCTGCATTGTTTTGGTGTGGAAAATTAAGGGACATGCACCGGATATGCTGCTCCAACATAAAAAAATATATTATGCTTCCTGTCCGTGCTGAATCCTGGCAAGAGTGGCTCTGATTTCGTTGATCTCATTGTGAAGGCCCTCAACCTCTTTCATGAAAACCTCTTTAAAATCATCCCGTTGCATGTGAATTTCTTTTTTTATGCCTGCAAAACCTGCATTCATGTCAGAGCGCATCCCTTGTAATTCATATTTTATTTCATCCCTCGTTCCTTTTATTTCATCCCTCGTTCCTTTTATTTCATCCCTCGTTCCTTTTATTTCATCCTTTATTTCAGTCATTTCATCTTTTAGATCGTTAAAACCATTTCTGGTTACTTCAATATGGAAATCCTGTTTATCAAGCATTTTATCCTGCTTATCCAGTAATTTTCCCCCATAATTTGCTATCTTGGAAAGCTGCATTGCTGTCAAATAGCGATAAAAACTTTCAATCTTCATTACATTTCCCTTGTATTCTTCTACCTCTACTTTCTCAACAATGCTTTTCTCAGGGAATTTTGAGGACGCGATCTCTATGAAAGAATCTACATTTTCCCTGGAGGAATTAATAAGAACGTAAACAACCTGTTTTTCATCAGAAAAAATATTATCTACAAAGAACATTTCCACCCCTATGGACTCCGCTATTCCAAGAAGATATGGTCGATAACCAACATCATGAACTTTTTGTCCTGAGATAATTATTTTCTTTTTAATATCCATTGGTTCAATTTTGTTCTTTTATTAATTATATCTTTCCATGGAAATTACTCGCAAATCTCCCATCTTACGTCACTATTTCTTCCACCCTCTCCTGTTCGATCGCCCTTCTTATCTCCATTGCCATCCTTCTTCCCGTGCTCATGGGTTTGCGCCATAAAGTGTTTCCGTAGGGATGCCCTACTGAAACATGCACATTTGTCCCACCGCCAACGCGCGGCGCAACATCGTAAACATAGAAATTTAGATCTTTATCAACACAGGTCTGGAGGCAGAAAGGTCCGATTATACCGGGTTTGTAATATTTCTGGGACGCTTTGACATACTTTTGGGCAAGTTCAAATGCGTCTTCCAGTAATGATTCGCGAAGGGTTGCAGAGTTGTGGCCGCAAACAGTATATTCGGGCATGATCTGGCGCTCATTTAGTGATATTTGCTGAGGCGCGGGTAATCTTGTGTGTCCGTCAAGACTTGTTTCAAATCTCCAGTCGATGCCAAGGAGTTCAATTTTGCTCATCGTTTCTTCCAGGGGTGAATAGAAAAGATCAAGGTTAAAAACAGGTCCAATAATATATCTTTCAATTCTCGCCTCAGCAAGCGCTTCTTTTGTGATAACTCCCTGTTTCAGGAAAGCATCGGATTTTTTTTTGAATTCGTCAAAAGATGCTGCTGTGAAGAAGCCTCGTTCAAGTTTCTTTACTGCATGAGGCAATTTCACCATGACAAGACTGTCGATATCTTCGGGTTTTGCGATCCTTTCAGGATACGGCAGTCCTGCTTTTTCAAGAAGCCAGTAATAATCACGCTCCCCTCCGCGCTCTTCACTGCGAAGGAGGTTTCGGCTTCCGAACATGGGGACCCTGAAATTATCTTCAATTTCATCGATCCCACAATAGGATGTGAAAGAACGGTTGGGGATAAAGATCGTATTATTTTTCCTCAGCTTCTCCTGGTTCTGAGGTTTCATTATTTCATTGAATTTGGAATAAACATCAGCATCATCAACTATTCCCCGGACGAGTGAACCATTTTTTCTCTGTGCTTTGAAGTATTGTGTGTATGTCTTTTCCCGTCCCTTCTCACAAACTGCATAAGTCCTGAATCCTTCTTCTGCCGCCCCGTCGCATACATCAAGGGCTGAGTGCGATGCCAGGACGCCTATGGTAGCTTTTTTAAGGTCATATTTGGATACTATTTCATTTACTTCCTTCGTCTCTATCATGATTACCTGTAGGCTTTATCTGGCCATGAATGTTACGATTTTGAAAAACATCAAAAAGACTTTGAATTTTTTCATTGAAAGGAAATGAATTTGTGAGCTATGTTGCTAGGATTTTCATAAGTAAACTTTATTTATAATAACGTATTACATTGTGCACATAGTATGCTTATAATAAAAGATTCAATGATATTGATTCATCTGGCTAAGATGCAAATACTTGCTGATTCATGCAGGCATTTCGGTAATGTTCTCATTCCGTCAAAAGTATATGAAGAGACTGTAATTAATGGAAAGAAGAACGGTCATCCAGATAGCAGATGAAGAGCATGTGGATAGGACGACTATTATCAGAAAACTCATAGCTGATTCCATTGAGAATTACAGGAGGAATAAAGTCTTTAATTAATAGGCATAAATTTATAAATTGTATTGCTTAACCTGGTAAGATGGAAAAAGACATCATCAAAGGCATAAAGAAAAACGTATTCATCCTCGGCCTTGTCAGTTTTTTCACGGATATCAGCAGTGAAATGCTCTATCCTGTAATTCCCATATTCCTCACCGCAGTCCTTGGGGCCCCAATGACAATTGTGGGAATAATAGAGGGAATAGCTGAAAGCACAGCAAGTATATTGAAAATCATATCCGGCTGGCTTTCAGATAGATCCGGGAAAAGAAAACCCTACGTGATTTACGGTTACAGCCTATCAACTATTTCAAAGCCCCTGCTTGCATTTGCAACCACATGGCATTTCGTTCTGGCTGCACGCTTCCTTGATAGGTTCGGCAAAGGTCTTCGTACATCTGCCAGGGATGCATTGATAGCGGATTCAACCGAAGAGAAATATCGTGGAAGAGCATTTGGCTTTCATAAGGGATTGGATGCTATGGGGGCGATCATAGGACCGCTTATTGCAATTCTGGCCTTATATCTTCTTAATGGGGACTACACACCTTTATTCCTAATCGCTTTTGTTCCCGCTCTCATCAGTGTCATACTTCTCTTCCTGTTCGTTTCCGAGAAGAAAGGCGAAAAAAAAGAGAGCCTCACATTAAAATTCTCGGATTTTAGCAGGGATTTTAAGATATTTATTTTAATAACAATTCTTTTTGCAATCGGAAATTCAAGCAATGCCTTCCTGATCCTTCGCGCAAGGAACATCTTTGAAATTTCAGGTGGCATACCCCCAATTATCACTTCAGTATTTGGCACAATGACTGTTACAGTGATCGTCATTTTAACATACGTTGTATACAATATTACCTATTCCTTTGCGTCAATGCCTGCCGGGATCCTTTCGGACAAGATCGGAAGAAGGAACGTAATGGTGGGGGGATTCCTGCTATTCTCCCTCGTGTATCTTGGTTTTGCCCTGGCAAATGAAGGATATCTTGTATGGATACTGTTTGCGATCTATGGGTTTTACATGGCTATGACTGAAGGTGTGAGTAAAGCCTATGTTGTCGACATGGTTCCCAAAGATAAACACGGGACAGCCATAGGTATTTATTATACTGCTACAGGTCTTCTTGCTCTTGCCTCAAGTGTTATTGCAGGGCTTCTCTGGGATAAGATCGGCCCGGGCGCCCCATTCATGTTCGGAAGCATTGCAGCGCTTGTGGCTGCAGTGTTGATGATTATTCTGTTGCCTGTACCTGTAAGAAAAGTTTAAATATTTTGGGCCGTTTCGTGGACTTAACGGTGACATCAACTGTGAAAAAAAACAGCCAGGAAAGAAACAGCAGCGAAACGAATCAGGATATTTTCGGCAGGATAGAGTACATAGACCAGAGCTTAAGAAGTGTGGATAAGCGCCTTGGGGCTGTAGAAAAACGCCTTTCTATCAAGTCTTTTGAACTTCCCGATGAAGATCCCGTATTAAATGAGAAGATTATAGCCAGTGTTGATGAAGGACTGCTAAATGAGATGCAGGATAAGATCCAGGAGATCGACAACAAATTAGTAGCTCTTGAAAAAACAACGCAGGAAACCCACAAGAACGATCTTGGTTCTCTCAAATCACATCTATTGTCTATTGAGGACAGAATATTAAAACTTGAGAATGTAAATAAAATTTCTATAGGCAAAATAAAAGTCCCGGTGGAATTCTCAGGACTTGCAGCTGCCATCGTGATGTTCGTTACCGGGTATCTTATTTACAGCGATCAATGGAGCGTCATAAGGTCATCTTACTATCCGATAGGTATTGGATTATTATTTAGTGCGGTCGTCCTTGTTAAGTTCATAATGACGAACAGGAAATAAGCCCATCATCTTACCAGCTTGACAGCATACTCATTCGTATAATCCCGGAAACCATTCGCCTTAACATCAAGATCCAGATAACCCTCTCCCGATTCCATTTCGAAATCGCTCTTCTTGAATCTCAATTTCGTAATACCATTCTCATCAGTAACATTAACAGCGGATGTCCCTTCGCCTGAAAGGACAGCGCTCGCTTTTCTTATGGGTGTGCCATCTATTGAATTAATAACTTCGACTATAACATCAATACTGTCAGAATCATTAATAGCTGATAATAATATCAAATTACCGCTATCGACATCCGCATGCATCGATTTCGGGATGGCGCTTTGGCCGTTGTCTATTATTCCAAGCATTGCTGCTAGCCCTGCCATACCCACGATCGTGAGAACGACCATTTTTATTGGAATCCCTATTGCCATTTTAGACCATTGATCCTATTTTTGGTATAAGGTAACTGCATTTTCATCTTCATAGTCATAGTACCCGTTTGCCTTAGCGACAAGTTTTAATGCAACACTCTTCTGGTTCGGTCTCAATGTGACTTTTGTGCTTATGGTCTCCCCAAGATACACTATGGCTTCACCAACCCCATTTGTCTGGTCAACCCCGAACCCGCCTCCTCCGTTAATTGTGACGCTTGCCTTTTCGACAGGATTATTGTTCTTATCATATACTCTGGCAAAAACCCTGACTTTATATTCACCTGCGCCACTCACGGTAGCAACGCTTCCTTCCTGCAAGGTCCCATTATCTATTTTTATATCGATAATGTCCACGCTCAAATTTTCCTTTGATTTTGGTATGATCGATAAAAGAGCTGCAAGCGCAACCATGCCTACAACGAGCATCACCACAATATTAATAGGCAGCTCGATTGCCTTTTCATCGTTTTTAAATATTTTAAAATAACTTATCTTTTTTCCTGTGCCTGCAAAATGTTTTTTTTCTTTTATTGTTTTTTGTCTCATAAAATCCTCTTTTTTAGACCATTGAACTGAATATAATTCTTGAAACAACGGTCGTAATCGTAAAAACCATGATCGACATCGGCAAGGTCTGCCCAAGGTCGTACATGAACTGCGGTCTGTCATCACCATACTCGATCCCGCCTGCGAATCTTGTCAGGATGATAACAAGAAGAACCATATAAATTCCCACCACAAGCAGGAAAATATCAGGAGGAACACTCTGGGCCATTCCCGTGCCAGCCTGACTCATTAAGCCCCCTATGTCATATTCATCAGGCAGGTAACTGGTCTGGCTTGATATATTGAGCAATATCTTCTGGATCACTTCAGAGAGCGCAAGTGTCACACCTGCAATAAGCGGCGCAAAAATAATAGCTGTTGACCTCATTGTCGATGTTACGTCATACAGCGATCGCCTGATATTGGCTTCAACCTCCTGCAATTCCTTAAGGTGGTCGGCAAGTTTTATGATCGCCATACCAGCCGCTTCATGGCTTTTTTGAACACTTTCGATGAGGAGCCTCATCATTGTATGAACCCTGTCTGAATAGATATCCTTCAATGCCCCGTATTCTTCATTAAAAATGGCCCCATACAAGGTGGTTCGCATACATGTAAGGTTTTTAGCAATATCTGTGAACGCTTCCCCGATCTTTGATCCTTTCATATTATGTGATGTATGTGAAAATGCTTCTTCTGCAGACCTTCCTTCTGATATCCTTCTTCCAAGGATGAACATGGCATCTGCAAACTCATTTTCAACCTGTTTTATCCCGTCGCGTATTTTTTTGTATGGGGTATATACCCCCAGTGAATAGATCGTAATAATTGCAGTTAAGGCCCATACGACCGGGAATGTTGGCAATATCAATCCTGACATTGCTTCTTTTGAGATGATATTGAAAGGATTCCCATAATAAAGAAGAATATATCCTGAAAAACAAATAATTACACCGAAAATGCATGCTGCAATGATAACATTTTTTCGGATCGTCCCGATGTTGGACAGCTGCGGATGTTTGTCTGAGATGTTGGGTGGTGAAAAAGTAGCCGGCCTCTGGAGCAAAATATACTCCGAATAGAAGTACGTGAAAAGAGGAAGACCTATGTTGTAAATTAAGATAAGGGTAAGCGTATCGATCCTGACTCCAACTATGCTCACCGCCGGTATTAATGCAACAAGAGCAAGCGGGATCAGGACAAAGATGGAATAAAGAACATACGTTGGCGTCTTGAGTTTGGCTGCAAACGCACCCATCATGGTTTTTGTCCCTTCAAGAACGATATCTAGCGATTTATTAAGGGTCATGATCCTTTGCGCTTCATCCGGTTCACTCGTGGAACTTTTCACAAGATGCAACGAGCGTTTGAAATATTCACTGTTTTTTCCCCACTGGCTGGCAAATACGATAAGCGCTTCATCGACATTGATATAAACTCGAATATGGATATCCCAGATCAATTTTTTCAGGTCGCGCGCCAGTGGACGGTATGAATTCTCGGCAGCAAAAAGTATTGCTCTTTCCATGTTGGGAACAAGCTTCATAGACATCACAATATAGCTCTGGATCTCAGGAATATCTCCAAGAGTGTGTATTTTCATGAACTTTGCATGGATCTTTGGATATTCGCTCAGATACAACATAACAGCCATCGGAACAAAAGCTGTGAATGTAACTGCAAAAAGTATGGTGTTTCGTTCATATGAATAAATACTAAAAAGGATCAGGTCCAGAATTACCATTCCCAGGAACAATAACAGGCCGCCAGCATAGGAAAGGATGTGTGTTTCCCAGGGTTCAAGCTCGAATCCTGAAAAATTAATTGCATCCAGGAACTCCTTGCTTACGGTTTTTTCACTTTTTTTCTTAAAATCAGATAGATCCCCCACGAGCCAGCTAAAATGTTTCACCGATGTTTTGCAGGCATTGCAATAGAGACCCGTATCATAATTTATATTATTTACATCATTCATACAAAAGTCACCTATTTTTCTCTACAAAATCCCTGTACCACTCGATCCATCTGTCATAGACTTCATGGAAGTCCACTTTTCCTTTTTCATCCTGGACCCTGTCAAGATACAGGCAAAATGTGTTATTTGCCTTTACTACCAGATCAGATTCCAGGAATTTGGGGTGCTGCAGGCCAACATTGGCCACTGTTTCTTTGATCTTTGCCCGCATTCTTATGTTAAGAGAAGCTTCGTCAATGCTCATTCCCCATTTATGGGCGATCTTGCTCACAAGTTCTGAGCCGCCCCTGTCCAATAGATCGGTAGCCATAAGCTTATCCTGCATCGCATCAAAAACCATTATGTCATTGAATATATCATCTGCATCAGGATGATCTTCCCATTCCCCGCCTGTTACTTCTGCTATCTCTACAACTCGCTTTTTCTTTTTCATGGTCCCGCTTATCCTGACGTTCTGAGCTACGACCACAGCATCCGTAGCCCGAAACGATGCAGCTGGCACTCCAAGGCTATTGACTATTCGTTCATAAACTGCTCTTGTGGATGCTCCATGAATTGTTCCTATAACCGAATTGCCGGATGCGCCGACCTGCATTGCTTCATACAGTACCTTTACTTCAGGTCCTCGCACTTCACCAAGAACTAGCGTCGCATTCCCCATCCGAAGCGCTGCCCGAAGAGCAGTCTCAGGATTGACCTCAATGCCGGTCCCGCCTATGGCTGATTTTGTGTTCATTGCCTGGATCTTACAGCCAAGTCTTTGCAATTGCTCGATAGGTAGTTCAGGTGTGTCCTCGATGGTCAATATCCTGTATTTCTGGGGTATTTCAAGAAGCAGTGCTGATAATAGAGATGTCTTTCCAGAGCCAACACCCCCTGCAACAAGGATGGATGACTGGCCATCCATGAGAAAACTCAACAGGCCTGCCGCTAATGGAGTTATCGAGCCCGTATTGATAAGCTTTGGAAGCGTCCAGGGATTCCGGGCGTGTTTTCGAAAAGCATAAGCAAGTCCTCCCGAAGATAGCGGGTCTCCTATCACTGATACTCTTGTTTTGAACTCAGGCAGGTCCATATCAAGGACAGGATTTGCTTCCCCGAATGGTCTTCCGCTTATCGCCCGAAGCCTTGTTATCATAGAATCAATGTCATCCTGGGACAGGTATATGTTGGATGAACATTCTTCGCCTTCCACGACAACATGTATCGGGTTTATGTCAGCAGGTGAATTCACATATACATCGCTGACACGCTCATCAGAAAGGACATCTTCAAGGATCCCGAACCCTGTTGTGTATTTTGCAAGTATGTCAGATAACACATGTATTTCATCAGGGTTAAGGTTCAGGTTTCTCGATATGCTCTCATGCGATATCATTTGTTTTCCCAGTCGGGTGAAATATTCCCTGGAACTGGAGGATTCTGCAAAATTGATATCCTTTGGTCGATGTTTCATCAATTTCTTCCTGACCGATTCAATTACCTCCAGCTCGATCGGTCGCATATTGTTATATTCAACAGGGATCGCAAAGTACAGGCTTTCAGGTCGATCTGTCAGGCCATAAAGTGTGATCGGCATAACTCTTCCATTTGATCTTTGTACTTCGTATATTTCAAGGAATTCTGTGTTTGAAGGCGGTGCGGTGTATATCCTTGATGTAGAAAAACCAGGCCTTACAAGCGACTTAATGACATTGAGGTAAATATCATTTCCAGGAACTTCTTCCTTGACCCTGTCTGCAAGTAATGGTACTGAGGTATTCATTTTTTCAAGCATTGAGATGAAATTTGCTTTGCTTAATTTGTATTTTAGATCTGAATAATCATCGATCGCCTGCAGGCTTTTGATCTTTGTCTTTATTTCATTATAAGCTCCGATAGGATCAGTTTTACTTGTGTTTATGACCGATAGCAGCCACTCATTCCATTGGGAAGTATATAATTCAAGATCATTTCCGACCATGGAATTCTTGTAATTGTCTATGTTGCTGATGAACCGGGCAAGGAGATATAAAAAATCAAGATTTTCATTTTCATAATCCCGTTCAAAAAGATGGGCCAGCACAAGGCGGTTTGCCGCAGGTTCAGAATCCAGGATATGGAATATATATTTCCTGCATGTGGAGTCAGATATGGAAGATGAACCATTCCTGCAATTCTTACAATCAAGGACGATAATATTTTGGTTTTTGTATTTCCTGATGTTATATGAACATGACTTTTCCTGGAGTTCCTTTTTTCGAGTAAAGCTTCTTATCGTATTCACTATTGAAGCAGAACTGAATGTTGATTCCGTATTCGTTTTTATTGTACCCATTTTAAATATTTAGACACCGAATTATAATCCCTGAAATTTGAGATTATATCGCAGTAAATCACATGATTATATAAATTTATCCCAGGATTCATATAATAATAATTAGCATTGTAATAATATAGATTACGAGTATTATGATTATAACAAGTATCTATACGTTATAATAATAACATAAAAATTAAATACTATCCTCCCATAAATACTCTTGCTGAAAACGGATACAATAAATGAATTCCAAGAGAAAACCAACATCGTGTGAACTGGGAAAGTCAGGGGTAACCCTCAAGAAATACGTGATTGGAAGAAGGGATACGGATACCGATCTGGGAACACTGAATGTAGGTAGATACCTGGCGCTTGACAGGTCAATGGGATCTCAGGTTCAAATGGATGCACTACGACCGCATGCTATTCTCATATGCGGCAAACGGGGATATGGAAAATCCTATACCATGGGAACCCTGATCGAAGAAATTGCCTCACTTCCTTCAAATATTAATATTTCCACTCTTGTTATCGATACAATGGGGATATTCTGGACAATGGGATATGCGAATACAAAAGAAAGAGATATTCTATCAAATTGGGGTCTATTCCCGAAGGGTCTTAATATAGAACTGTTCGTGCCTTCAGGAAGCCTGGATCAGTATGAAAAAATGCATATTGAAGTAAAAGCATTTTCGATATCTACAGAAGAATTATCAGGTTATGACTGGTGTTCATTATTCGGCCTTTCTCCCATCAGCTCTCTGGGTGTCTATGTTCTCAAAATAATTGAGGATATTAAAGAAAAGACTCGCGAATTTTCCATAATGGAATTAATTGATCTTATAAATAACGATCTTCAGACGGATCCGACTCTGCGGGATGCCGCCAAGAACTATTTCAGGACAGCCATTTCATGGGGGATATTCAATAAAGATGGGATCGATATTAATGAAATTATTAAGAAGGGCAAAGTTGTCATCCTTGACCTTAGCTCTATTGGGAACCAGAATATCAAAGCGATATCACTGAAAATCCTGGGTTCTAAGATATATGATGAAAGAATAAGATCAAGACGGCTGTACGAACAACGCAAAATGGGAGAAAAACTGATCGAGCAGGGTATTCCTATGGTCTGGATGTTCATTGACGAGGCCCATCTATTCCTGCCAGCAACCGGGGAAACACCTGCGACAGATGTGCTTGTGAATGAATGGTTAAGGCAGGGACGCCAGCCAGGCCTGTCTGTTGTTTTTGCAACCCAAAGACCTGCAGCCCTTCATCCTGATGTGATGTCACAGAGCGATATTATTATCTGCCACCGTCTTACTGCGCAGGATGATATCAACGCGCTTGAAGCAGTTCATCCCACATATATGCGTGAAAGGATCGGGGATTCACTCAAAAAAATGGGGATGGAAAAGGGGGTTGCATTTATCGTTGATGATAATTCAGAATCCGCTCATGTTGTGAGGATGCGTCCCAGGAAAAGCTGGCATGGGGGAGACGAACCAAGTGCACTTGAGACAAATACAAATCTATAAGAAATAAAATGATGTAAAAGAACCATTCATTATTACTATTAAGGTCCCAGGCCATGTCAATAGATATCATAACCAAAATCAAACTCGCAAAAAGCGCATCGATCCCGCTTGCAAGCATCTCCGGCATCACCAAAGACAATGCGCTTGATGCGATGGCAAAAGCCCTGGATTCAAGCAGGGAGAAAATAATTTCAGCCAACAGGAAAGATCTTGAAGCAGCTGAAAAACTCGTCGCAGCAGGAAAATTATCAAAATCGCTTGCAAAAAGGCTGAAAGTTGATGATATTAAGATCGATGAAATGATAGCAAGTATCAGGGATGTAATAAAATTCGAAGACCCGGTAGGTAAAACCCTTTCTGCTCTTGAGCTTGACAATGGTCTTGAACTCTACCAGGTAAGCTGTCCTATCGGTGTGATCGGGGTCATCTTTGAATCCCGTCCTGACGTAGTTCCCCAGATCATGTCGCTGTGCCTGAAAAGCGGAAATGCCACAATATTTAAGGGGGGAAGTGAAGCAGCCCATTCTAACAGAGCTATTTTTCATATACTCGTAGATGCCATTGAAAATACAGATGGCATGCCACAGGGGGCATTTGCCCTCATGGAAACAAGAGAAGAAGTAAACGAGATGTTAAAACTTGATGATTACATCAACCTCATCATTCCCAGGGGCTCAAATGAGTTCGTAAAATACATCCAGGATAATACGAGGATCCCGGTTCTTGGACACTCTTCGGGCATCTGCCATGTGTATGTGGATAGCGTTGCCGATATGGAAAAGGCGCTTGATGTCAGTTATGATTCCAAAGTCCAGTATCCTGCTGTCTGTAATGCCATGGAAACATTGCTTGTTCATGCAGGAATAGCATCAGAATTCCTACCAACAATAGGAAAGAAATACAATGCTTCTGGCGTTGAGCTTCGCTGCGATGAGCGCTCTTTCAATATCCTCAAAGGCATGGGATTCTTAAAAGCCTTGATCCACGCAACTGAAGAGGACTGGAAAACAGAATACAACGACCTTATTCTTTCAATAAAGATCGTTGATTCCATAGAAGATGCGATCGAACATATCAATAAATACGGTTCACATCATACCGATGCTATAATCACGGAAAATAAAACAACTGCCGGCAGGTTCATAGATCATGTAGATTCGTCAAGCGTCATGTGGAATGCATCCACCCGTTTTGCCGATGGGTTCCGCTACGGAAAAGGCGCTGAAGTGGGTATAAGTACGAATAAGATACATGCCCGCGGGCCTGTGGGAATGGAAGGTCTTCTCATTTACAAGTATGCACTTCTTGGAAATGGCCATAAGGTCGCAGATTATGCGGGAAAAACAGCCAGGAAATATACCCACAAGAAATTAAAATCAAGTCTTCTGGAAAAAATGGGATGAGGATATTGATGGATTCAATTGAAAAAATTGATAGTATTGATAGAAAAGAGCTTTTTTTTGACCTGAAGAAGATCGTCCTTAAAATAGGTACCTCCTCATTATCCAATGAAGATGGAAGCTTTAACAGAAGGTTGACCCAAAACATCGCAAGACAGGTGTCACATCTTCGAAAACTTGGAAAGACCGTAATCATAGTAAGCTCTGGAGCCATTGGAATAGGTGTCATTGAGCTAAATATGCCCGTGCGCCCTCGTGAGATCCCGCTTCGCCAGGCTGCGGCTGCTGTTGGGCAGAATATCCTGATGCAGGAATGGATGATGGCTTTTAAAAAGCATGACCTCAAAGTCGCACAGATACTTCTGACATACGAGGCTTTCTCGAACAGGATGACTTATCTTAACCTTCGAAACAGCGTCTGGGCGCTGCTTGAAGCCGGAGTTGTCCCGATAATAAACGAAAATGATCCGATCTGCGTGCATGAGATCGAGGCGACTTTCGGGGATAATGACAAACTCTCTGCGATGGTAGCAAGCAAGGTGGAAGCCCAACTCCTGATACTGCTTTCGGATATAGATGGTCTTTATAATAAGAATCCAAAAAGGAACGAGGATGCAAAGCTTATAAGCACAGTTGAAAAAATCACGCCTGAAATTGAAAGTTATGGCGGAAGTCCTACCAGCACAAAAGGTGTAGGCGGGATGAGAACAAAGATCGAGGCAGCAAAGATAACCTCAATGGCAGGTTGTCATATGGTGATCGCCAATAGCGCCATCGAGGACGTGGTCATCAGGGTATCAGAGGGTGAGAATGTCGGGACGCTTTTCCTTGCACGAAACGGCAAGTTCAAGAACAGGACGCGCTGGATCATCCTTTCAAAGTCGTCAGGGAAGATCATCGTTGATAATGGGGCTAAAGTTGCTGTCAACAAGGGTATGGGGCTTCTTCCTTCAGGGGTCGTGGAGGTCATGGGGACGTTCGATAGGGGGGATATTATTGAGATCGAGACTGAAGGAAATGTTTTTGCAAAAGGGATCACAGATTATACATCTTCTGAGTTGAACAAGATCAAAGGCAAGCATTCTGATATGATAGAGATGATTCTTGGATACAAGAATTATGATGAGGTTGTGAGGAAGAGTAATATCGTGCTTCTGTGATTTTTGGATTTTGAGCGATAGGGATTATTTTCCTGGTTGTATATTCTCATTCTGGTATACCCCTGAATACCCTTTCATGACCTCTTCCCCGAGCCTGAAAAACAAGAGCTGGAGGATCCTGGCATCTTTTTTTATCCTGAAACCTTCTTTATTGTATACGACAAGAAGGCTCTCGGATCTCCCGCAATATCCTGCATCCCACACAGCTGTTTCCACGGTCACACCGCATCGAAGCAGGCTTGAGCGCGGTTTTGCGATAGCTGCTATATTTTTTGGGATATTGACTATTTCATTGAACACTATTTTATAACTGCCTTCTGGCAGATGCAGCCACCCTTCATCATCAAAATCAAGGTTTTTAGTCCCCGGAAGTTTACGTTCTGAATTGTCAAAAGCGATCGCTCCTGAACCATCATGTGATTCCACGCGCTGCAGGGTCAATTCGACCCCGTTTGGCTGTACCTGGATATCTTGACCTATCATTTGTTCGACAAGAGGTGGTTTTGCGTTGATAAGGGCGATCAATTCGTTATGGGATAACATGAGTCCAGAATTAGAGGGAAAATGTATAAACATTTGTGAAGATAATAATTGCATTTTATATATTTATAATCACTTTTTCATTATATCTGCCATAAGTGGATGTTGTGAAAAACCATCCAGAGCTATAGTATATTCACAGCCGGGATTTAATTCTATCAATTCGATCAGATTTTGAAGCGCTACAGTTAACGATTCATGGTCAGGAATGTCACAAACCTCTGCATTTAAAGGATATGTTTCCTTCAGTTCAACCGGGTATGGGCCAAATGGCGGTTTAAAATCAAGCACCCAATCAAAATCTTCTTCGTTATCAATTCTATGATTCTTGACTAGCACTTTTCCTCCAAGTTTTAAGTTCTTCAATCTCTTCCCGTGCCTGAGAACCTCAGGCCTTAATGCAGATTCAGGTCCGCTGTAAAAGAATGTTGCCTTCGATAATGGCTGGATTTCCTCTATCCAACCCGAATGCTTTGAAAGAGTGTGATTCAGCCCCGATAATAGTTTTGGATGCCCCCTGCATCTGTATTCTACAAGTTCCCATAGGTTTCCTTCATGGATCGCCTGTTTGACCTCCCGGATCTCCTCAAAAGTCACATACAGATTATGGCCTGCCAATAACTCTTCCTTTTTTTCGCTTTGCATCAATTCACGAACACTATACGAACTGCAAACAGGACATGAACATGGAAGGTACTGGAGTTGTTCCAGATGGTAGGTACCCCGTGCTGTCATGTATCGTCCGTCTTTGGCATATAGAGCATAAGATGCGGAATCAAAAAGATCACAGCCCAGAGCCACGGCAAGTGAGAACATCATGGGGTGGCCTGCCCCGAAAAGATGTACTGGCGCAGCAGGAGAAAGTCCTTTTTTTGATGCTACGATAACATCCACAAGGTCGCAATACCTGTATGATTCCATAAGAGGAACAACTGCGCCCAGTGGATAAACATCAAAATCAAGTGCGCTCAATTCTCGCGCAGATCGCTCCCTCAATTCTGGAAATGTGGAACCCTGTATAGGCGCTGCAAGCAGCATATCTTTTTTCAATCCTATTGCTTCCTTTTCCCGTGCCAGGGTCTGTTCAAGTTCAGACTCTGCGCGCGTCCATGAAACATCAGGAGGCGTTGGTATATCGAGGGGGACACCGATGTCTGAGCCTATATTCCTCTGGAATTCAACGATCTGTTTATTATTAACTTCCAGTTCCCCATAGATCGATAATTGGTATGAACCTGAATCGGTCATTATTGGTCCATCAAAACCAATGAGTGAATGCAGCCCTTCCTTCAGGGCGCGTTCCCTTAGTTGAGGTTTGCGGTAAATTATGTATGAATTTGTAATTATTGCCTGTGCGCCGAATTTTCGAAGTTCAGATGGTTTAATTGTCTGGATATTGGGATTAACTACGGGCATTATGGTTGGCGTCTCGATAACACCATGTTTGGTTTCAAGCCGTCCGATGCGACCGGCGCAGTCCTTATGAAGGATTTCAAATATTGGGGGCATTATTGGCTAAGATTGGAATGAGATGTATATTAGTGTAAGGTTTGCAGTGGAAAAGGCGGCCAGGCAAATATTAATAAACACATAAAGCTTGTTTCATTCCATGCTCTTGCTTGCAGATTTTGAATTCGATGCCGGGAAAGATTCCGGGATAATCTATGAATCATTACTCCCTGAACTGGAAGAGGATTACCAGCGTACAACGACAACACTGAAGATCAAGGACGAGATATTAAGCTTAAAAGTTGAGGCAAATGACATTATTTCGATGAGAGCTGCCCTGAACGGTTGGTTGCGTCTTATAAAGATAACACATGAGATATGTTCTTTTTCCAAGCAACATATATTTTTATAGGATCACGCTGTTTTTAAAATTGCGGAGCAATTTCAAATGGATGAGGCAATAAAACCAAAGCAAGGTCTGCATAAATCAAAAGGTGGGCTTATCAGGTCGTTTGTTAAGACCGAAAATGGCATTATCAAAGATATAAGCATATCAGGAGATTTTTTTATGTTCCCTGAAGATGCCTTCTTCAGGATGGTCCAGGAGTTACAGGGAATTCATGCTATAAGGGAAGATATTGAACGAAAGATCCAGGAAATATACATTAAAGAAAAAATCCAATCGCCTGGAACATTTCCTGCAGATTTCGCCGAATCCATAATGAAAGCTCTTGAGGTATAACATGGAAGAATGGCGCTTCATTGACTTTGGCCTTGTAGATATTCGGGACATGATGGCGATGGATGAAGCAATCCTGAAAGGGGATGAAGGAAATACTTTTTTCTTCTGGACTCCCAGGAAATCGATAATCCTGGGGTATTTCCAGAAAGCAGATGTTGAATTGGACCTTAATCAGTGCAAAGATTATACCATAACAAGAAGAATTAGCGGGGGAGGTATTGCATTCTCAGACGACCGGTGCAGACAGATAAATTATGGTGTAGTTGGTACAATAGACAATGATCGGTTCCCGCTTGACATAATCGGATCATATAAACAGGTATGTGGTGTGCTCATAGATACGCTCATTGAGTATGGGCTCAATGCAGCTTTTAGACCGATTAATGATGTTACAGTAGATAGTAAGAAAATATCCGGGAACGCCCAGACTCGCTGGGAGGGAAAACTGCTTCAGAATGGGACGCTACTTCTTGATTTTGATATCGAGGAAATGCTTCGGATATCCAATATTCCGAAAGAGAAATTCATGGATAAGAAGATCTCATCTATCAGGGAAGGGTTGACATGGGTTGACAGGGAACTTGGGGAACAACGGAATATGGAGGAAATACAGAATTTAATGAAGCGAAAATTCGAAGAACGTTTTAATGTAAGGTTAAAAACAGGAACACTCAGCGCGAAAGAAAAAGAGCTTACAAAGAGCCTTTTGCCAAAATACCACTCAGATGAATGGGTGTATCGCTGATATTTGGAAATAGCACTGATGTATGATGTGATCGTGATTGGCGCAGGACCCGCTGGAGCTGTAACATCGAAGATTGTCTCTTCTGCGGGTTTTCGCACCCTTTTGCTTGAAAAGAATGAAGCCTGTCGGTCACCATGTGCCGGATATATCGGGAATACTACAGAGCTTGAACCATTGGATGATGCTATTATCCAGTCTGGAATAAGAAAGATGCGCGTCTATTTTCCTGATTTAAGTTTTCATGATTTTTCTCTTAATGGTTTCGTGGTTGACAGGTATCTGTTCGATATGGAGCTTATCAGAAATTCTCAATCGTCGGGAACT
Organism: Candidatus Methanoperedens sp.; assembly: GCA_026552975.1. Lineage (GTDB taxonomy): Archaea > Halobacteriota > Methanosarcinia > Methanosarcinales > Methanoperedenaceae > Methanoperedens. The sequence continues at coordinate 36,922 of JAPMTR010000069.1, read as the reverse complement.
GAGATAAGGTGGAGTTCTCCTGTTTCTGGAATTATTTCCGGGAAAGTAAAATTTTGTAATGAGTTGGCCTGTGGAAAAATAATTGTAGGCGCAGATGGCGTTTTTTCAAGAACTGCATCTATTATGGGGCTAGAAAAGCAAAGATTTGCAGCATGTGCCCAGTATCATTTGAAGGGCATCCAGCCTTTATCGCATATATGCGAGATCTTTTTCAATTCTGAATATGCTCCTGGGGGATATGTATGGATATATCCCACAGGAAAAGATTCGGCAAAAGTTGGGGTGGGGGTAACTTGTCCCAATCCTCGAATGTATCTTGATAACTTCATCAGATGCAGCGATGTTTCTGGTAGGCTTTTTGGGACAAAAACAGAATTTATAACGGGCGCCCTGCCTATAGGTGGTCTTCGTGAAAAGCTGTTTTTCGGCAACATTCTACTCGTGGGTGACAGCGCCGGGATGGCTGACCCAATAACCGGCGCTGGAATACATAATGCTATCCTTGCCGGTAAAATCGCAGGCAAAACGATAATAGACGTGCTGGAAGGGGATGACATTGAACAGCTCTCACGTTATGAAACAAAGATTCGCAGGTTACTGGGAAGACCGCTTGGAAGGTCACTGGAGAAGAGAAAGAAGATGGATTCCTGTTCAAATAATGATTTATTGCATGAGCAATTGCCTGAATTGTGGGTGACTTTCAAGAAGTACTGGGAAAAGTGAAATTTTTCATACTGTATCTATGAACCAATTGGTTCATGATTAGTTGACCCCACGGAGATAAATATATGGTGGTAGAGGAAGCCAAAAAAGTTAGATCTTTTTGTGGTTAGGAAAGGAGTGATTAAAAGGCTTCCTCAATTACTTATTAGCCATACTACAATATAAATAATACGATAATTATTTCGATTTATCTTGATTTTTAATGTTTATTTCAGGATATTTTAGTTTTTAATAGTTTAATATCTTGTAGAATTTAATAAAAAGATATTAAAAACACAATATCAGTTAAAAAGTCACTCATAAACTTTTTGTGATATGAAATAAAAAATAATCACAGTCAAACGACCGCAAAATTAATCCGCTCATAAACCTTTTGTTAAGTAACAATCAAAAGGAGAGAGGTATATTGAAAAAGATCGTATTTATTTTAATGACAATGTTGATATTTGTCCATGCAGCAGCAGCACAACCCTCAGTAGACTATATGCATATCAATGCAGAGGTAAGTAATGGTTATTCCATTACTACAGTGGAAGAAAAGCTGACCAATCAACTGGATGCGCCTGTTAATGACGATTTCAAATTCCTTATCCCGGAAGAAGCTTTCATATCAGGTTTTTCTCTTATCATCAATGGTAAGGAGTATGTTGCGAATGTGCTTCCCAAAAAAGAAGCGCAGGAAAAATTCGAGCAAGCCTCATCCCAGGGCAGATCTGCAGGGCTTCTGGAGTCGAAAAATAAGAACATGTTCTCTTACTCCCTGAGCTTTGAGCCAGGACAGAGCATTATTGTTAAATTGAAATATGAGCAAGCCGTAAAAAAAAGCCTGGGTAAATTTGAATATGTTCTGTTCCTTCGTAATACTGATAATAAAATTAACGTAAATGACCTATCTGTGGTCCTGAATATTACATCCATAAACGACATTACAACACTGGAAACACCAGGTTTTTCAGGTGCTAATGTTAAATATAGCTCAACAACCTCCGGGCGAGTGACCTATAATGCTAATGCTTTGCCTGATAAAGACCTTACTGTAGTTTACACGACCAATAATCCACTCATTGATGGGGATATGCTTTTCTACAATTTGAAAGGCCAGGGTTATATGATGCATGTGTTCTCACCCAACGAGACTGAACTTGGGACCACAGCCCTTAGCAAGGATATCATTTTTGTTGTTGATAAATCCGGTTCCATGACAGGAGATAAGATCGCGCAGGTTAAGACAGTTTTTACGAAAATAATTTCTGACCTTCCTCCTGATGACTATTTCAATATTATATTTTTCGACACGACGATAAGAACTTTTTCAAACACGCTTATGGAAGCCGACACCAAGAACAAAGCAGATTCAGCTAACTTTGTGAACGGCCTGGACTCAAATGGAGGAACCAACATCAACCAGGCTTTGCTGGATTCTCTTGGCATGTTCGATGTTAGCAGCAAGCGCGTTCCAATAATAGTATTCTTAACAGATGGGGCACCCACTGAAGGGATCACTTCTCCATATGTAATAAGAAAGAACATAAAAGAGGCAAATAAAGCGCAAGTATCGATTTTCACCATCGCATTCGGTATCGCGGACGAAGCGAACTATGATTTCCTGAAAGCATTAAGCTTTGAGAACTATGGTAAAGCCCAGAGGTTTTTCCTGGAAGGAAAAGTGGAAGAGGAGATGACTGATTTCTACAGGACCATCTCGACACCGCTTATCACTGACATGAACTTTAATTACAATTCGGTCTCTGATGTAGTGAACACTGGTCAGTTCAATCTTTTTGCAGGCTCTGATGCCATTGTATTGGGCAAATACAGCGGCAGTGCCGTGACATCGGATATTGCAGCAACTACCCGAAGCGGAAGCAGAAATTTTAAGAAATCATTCAATGTTATTTCAAAACCTGAGAACTCATTTATTCCAAGACTGTGGGCATATACCAGGATAAAAAACATGATGGACAGGATCGATGTGGAAGGAGAGACTGATGCGCTTGTCTCATCAATAACCAGTATTTCCCTGGAATTTAAATTCGTAACACCCTACACTTCGCTTTTCGTTGAGGTGCCCGGGAATACTAAGACAACATCAACTGCCATTGATGCAAAAACACAAGCAGTCACTGAAGCCGTCGCACCAGCGACAACAGGGACTCCATACGCAACTTATGCAACGGTCGCGGCCACATATGCTAAACCAGCTGAGACTGTATCTTCCTATTCCACCCCTGCTGTTGATTCTGGAAGAAATAAGAACTATGCCCCTTCAGGGGGCCATGGCGGGCCTGGTTTTGAGATCATTTTTGCCATAATCGGACTGTTTATAATTAAATATTTAATAGTGCGAAAGGGAAGATAACGATTCTTATTGTTTCAAAACTTTTTTTTTTCGAGCTTTCGGACAAGGGTGAAATGGACTATACCGCAAAATTAATCCGGTAAAAAAACCTTTCTCTTAAAAAATTATCTAAAGGAGAGAAGGTACACATGAAAATATTAGTTATTTTCCTGGCATTGCTTTTATTTGTCCAGGGAGGAACAGCTCAACCTATCGTGGATTATATGCATATCAATTCTGATGTGAACAATGGTTATGCTGTTACTACCGTGGAAGAAAAGCTGACAAATCAACTTGACGGACCTGTCGATGACCAATTCAAATTCCTGATACCTGAGGAAGCTTTCATATCAGGTCTTTCGATCATCATAGATGGTAAGGAATATATTGCGGATGTGCTACCCAAACAAGAGGCACAAAAAAAATTCGAGGAAGCATCATCCCAGGGCAGATCAGCAGGTCTTCTTGAATCTAAAAACAAGAATATGTTCTCTTATTCCCTGAGTTTTGAGCAAAATCAGAGCATTATCGTAAGATTGAAGTACGAACAAACTGTGAAAAAAAGTTTGGGGGATTTTGAATTTGTCCTGTCCCTTCGTAATATTAACAATGAAGTAAACGTACATGACCTTTCCGTAATCCTGAACATTTCATCCATCAACGACATTACAACCCTTGAAACACCTGGATTTCCAGATGCGAATGTAAAATTCATTTCAACAAAGTCAGGACGTGTGACCTACAGTGCCACAATGCTACCCGATAAAGACATTAATGTCGTTTACACTACTAACAATCCCCCTATTAATGGGGACATGCTGTTCTATAATAAAGGCGACCAGGGTTATATGATGCATGTGTTCTCACCCAACGAGACTGAACTTGGGACCACAGCCCTTAGCAAGGATATCATTTTTGTTGTTGATAAATCAGGCTCTATGGCCGGGGAGAAGATCGCACAGGTCAAGACTGTTTTTACAAAGATAATTTCTGACCTTCCTCCTGATGATTATTTCAATGTGATATTTTTCGATACTACGACACGTTCGTTTTCAAGCAAACTCATGGAAGCGAACACAAAGAACAAAGCAGATGCAGTAAACTTTGTAAACGGTCTTTTTGCCGAAGGTGGGACGAATATCAACCAGGCGCTGCTTGATTCATTGGGTATGTTCGACAATAACAGCAAACGAGTTCCAATTATAATCTTCCTTACAGACGGTGAACCCACAGAAGGTATTACTTCTCCATATGTTATACGGAATAACATAAAAGGGGCAAATAGTGCACAGACATCGATATTCACCATCGCATTCGGTATCATGAACGAAGCGAACTTTGATTTCTTAAAAGCATTAAGCCTTGAGAATTATGGTAAAGCGCAGCGATTCTTCCTGGAAGGTAAAGTTGAAGAGGAGATAACTGATTTTTACAGTACCATTTCCACGCCACTTATTACTGACATGAGCTTCACATACAACTCCGTCTATGACGTAGTTAATACAGGCCAGTTCAATCTCTTTGCAGGCTCAGATGCCATCGTACTGGGTAAATACAGTGGAAGTACCATCAATTCTGATATTGCAGCGACCACTCGCGCAGGAAGTAAAAATTTCAAACAATCATTCAATGTTGTTTCAAAACCTGAAAACTCATTTATTCCAAGACTCTGGGCTTACACCAGGATAAAGAATATGATGGATAGGATCGACGTGGAGGGGGAGACCGATCCACTGGTTTCATCAATAACAAATATTTCCCTGGAATTCAAGTTCGTAACACCCTATACTTCACTTTAAGTTCCTTTTTTTCAGGAATATATATAGTACCAATATTCCTGCAAAAGCTATCAGCCCTTCAAAACCAGGTAGCCATTTCCCATTATTAATAGGTATTGTGGGTGTGGTTTTCTCCCCTGCTGCCTTTACGCTGATGGGAAGACGAAGTGTATGGTCCTCTGATTGGCCGCTATCCTGTCCGAAATAATAAATAATCCTTCCCTGCACTTCGAATTCTCCAACCTGGTTGGACTGTATCCTGACTTCTATATCCCGTCCTTTTCCAGGTGGTATTTCGTATGTGGTCGTGAACTGTCCGGCGCCAGATTCAACGAAATCAGATGATGTAACGCTCATCCCCGATGGCGGAAGGATGATGACCTGGATGTGCATAACAGGTTTTGTGATGAGATTCACTGCTGAAAGACGCAATTGAATATCTTCCCCTATGACGACCTCCGTTTTTTCACCATGTAATTGCACGCTGGCGTTTGAAGCTGGACCATCTTCAGGGCGCGTTGAAGGGATTACGATAACCTTTGTTGCACCTGATCTTCCTGTGTGAAGAGAGCCATCTTTATCATAAAAAGAAACAGATGCTGGCTCAAGACTGAATGTGCCTGTTTCCGAAGGTTTGACGAAATATTGAAAGCTCCTTGACTCCTTTTGTTTCAAGAGATCGTAATTTTTATCCGGACTCCCTGACGCAAGGGAAAAACCCGCGGGAATAATATCAGTTATAGTGATATTCGACAGGTCTGATGTTCCAGAATTTGTTATAGTTAGTGTGATGCCTGTTGTGTTTCCAAGCTCTGTTGTTTCAGGTGAGACTGATCTTGAGAGGGAGATCGTATCCAGCCTGAATATCTCAACTTTCAGACTTCCGGCATTGTTGTCGTAGTCTCCTCTTTCCCCTGTGATCGTGGCGTCGAATATGCTAAACTTTATCTTCTTGCCGCTTCCTTTCCTGAAGAAAGTGTAGATGTGGTTTTCAACATCGCTCTTGTCTGCGCTTACCCTTTCACCATCGAATTCAATAGAATTGAAAGCCTGGCTGTAAATCTTGCCTGCCCCCATGCGGTACTGTGCATCTGCATATCCCCAATCCACACCTGTTTTGAACTGGAAGGTGCCTGTTACGATGATACTATAATCAGCGCCATTTTCAAGGGCGATGGATGATTCCACGGATGAGCCCATGGAAGTGGGTCCGAAGGCTGTGACCGTGAGTGTGTCCAATGCCGTTGTGGTTGCTGAAGATGACGAGATCAAGAATAGCAATGCAAGTAGTAGATAAATTATGGTTTTTGTCATATTCTCCATTTTGCCAAAATAACAATTTCTTTAATATATATCACCTTTCATTTCTTCCTTAAAACCAATGCTCCAGCAATCCCTATTATTCCAGCGATAATCTCAAATCCCGGTGATTTATCAGGCACTTCAGCCGATCCTGCAGGCGCAGCAGTTGGTGCCGGCTCTTTCCTCACCTTAATCGGCAGATTAAGGGTCTGATCTTCAGCCTTCTCTTTGTCATCCCCGAAATAGTAAATGATCCTGCCATTCACATTGAAATCCCCGACCTGGTTCGATCTGATCCTCACTTCAATATCTTTCCCATCGCCCGGTTCAAGCTGGTAATTTGCTGTGAACTGACCTGCAGCGGACTTGCTGAACTCGGATGATGTCACACTCATTCCCGAAGGGGGGATGATGATAACCTGCACATGCATCTTTGGCTTTGTGATAAGATTCACGGCTGAGAGCCGGAGCAGGATGTCCTCGCCCATGACGACATCTGTTTTTTCGCCGTGAAGGCTGACACTTGCTGATTTTGAATTCTGCCCTGTATTTGAACCTGAGCTGCCCCCATCCGTTGATGGAACGACTTTGATAGAAACAGCCTCTGATTTCACTTCCTGGATATTGCCATCGCTGTCAGCATAAGTGACAGTTGCAGGGTCAATCGTGAAGGCGCCGCTCTCTTTTGATTTGATGGTGTATTGGACTTCTCTTGACTCACCAGCGCGGATGCTGTCGAATTTCTTCGGGTTGGGGAAGTCTCCGCCCATGAGATCAAAGCTGAGATGGATGGAGTCCATTATTTCGATGGCTTTGACTTCTGAGGTGCCGGAGTTCTCTATCAGGATTTTGATCGTGGATTCCTGGAACTGGCCAATATCCAAAATGTCCATCTGGTTTTGTAGATAGCAAATATGGGGGTTCACCATTTCCACAACTTGAATCAAAAGGAGAAATATAAGGGTAATGATACTGATTTATTTCAGTAAATTTGAAGCTTCCCTCAAAAATCCCCTTGTTCATATTTATCGACTTTTCTAATTCATGGTATATACCAGCGGCATAGGCACTATAATCAGCCTGATAAGAAAGTGGGGATATGGCCCACCCAGTTGATAAATCCCATTTTTTAAAATTATTATTTTCAAAATCGTCAAAAAACTCAAATGTTTTATCTCCATTACTTGCGGTGCTCGCAATTTGATTTCCATAATATATTCGAATAATGGTTGTCGAGCCAAAAGGAATGTTCTGCACTTTCACCCACACCTTTCCGTTTTTTCCAACATAATCCCAGCTTTCAATCCCGGTAAGGTACCACAATAAAGCATGAGTATCTGTAACAAATATCTCAGGCTCGGAATAATGACCGTTTTGCGTCTTCAATTTCATCCTCTGTTATTGATATTCCTTTCAACATCCCTCTTAGCGAAACAACTTTCTTCCGGGAAAGAAAGAGTTTTTTCAGGCTTCTTATTTCCTGTTCAATCCCTGAAATTTTTTTATAAGCCAGTTTAGTTTTCATTTATTTCACCATGATCTTTTATTATTAAGCTATCTCATTATTAATACTTGCCACATCATCACCATTTCTTTCGCATGAAAGATATCAGGAAAATACCGATCTTGCTGATCTCGCGCTGGTATTTCCTTGTACTGCGAAGCATTTGTATCAAAATTCACTCGAATACCATTCAATTGTCTGGCGCCATGGCATAAGGCGATATGTTCAAAATCAAAAAAAGTCAATAAGAATCTATTTCACTCTTAAAAACATCTATCGTTCAAATCTATGACAACTGAATGTAAAGACTGTAAAGGCACAGGCTCCATTATCCTTAGTGAAAAGGAGTGCCCTGACTGCAAAGGCGCCGGCAAGCCAAGATCCATAAGCCTTGACCGGATCACAGAAAAAGACCTGGGAAAGTTATTGGGTGGAGAAATGAAATGCCCGACCTGTAAAGGTACAGGCAAAGCAAGAGTTACCGAACCCTGCAAAACATGCGAAGGACGCGGAAAGATCGTAACCTGTGCTATGTGCGGGATAGAGGTAACAGGAAAAGGGGATCTATGCGAAATTTGCGCCAAAAAACAATTTGTTCATGTTCTCAGTTCCGAATGCGACACTCGTGAGCTTGAAGTAGGAAAGACCTATGAAGGAAAAGTGCAGGGTCATGCAAATTTTGGCGTATTCGTTGACCTTAATCCGCAGATGCGTGGACTTATCCATTCAAGTAACCTGAGCTTTACTCCCGAAATAGGGGATAAGATCTTCGTGGAAGTAAAGAACATTGCCCCCAACGGCAATATAGAACTTCTGATCCGTACTCCAAAAGATTACCAGGTCATTCAGGTAGAAAAACAGCTTCCCAGAAGGAAGACCATAGAACTGTCAAAATACCTGGGGAAACTGATCCATCTTTCAGGCGAGGTCATCCAGATAAAGCAAACTGGCGGTCCTACGATATTTTCAATTTCTGATGAAGACGGGGCAGTCCAGTGCGCTGCATTTGAAAAAGCAGGAGAAAGAGCATATCCAGAGATAAAAGCTGAAACCATAGTCAAGGTAATTGGCGAGCCTTCGATGAGAAACGGTGCCTTGCAGGTTGAGATACGTTCCCTGAAGCAGCTGACCGGGGCTGATGCCGCTCATATAAAAGAAATTATCGAATCCGCCATTGACATGCGTGCGCAGCCTCATGATATCCAGTTCCTGGTAAAAAGCGACGTACTTGAGAAAATGCGGCCAAAGATGAAAAATGCGGCAAAGATCATCCTGAAAGCAGCATACAAATCAAGGCCAATAATCATCAGGCATCATGCGGATGCAGATGGAATCACTTCAGCTATCGCAATTGAGCGTGCTCTTTTACCTATTATCCGGGAATTAGGCGGATCAGAAGCTGACCGGCACTTTTTCAGGCGATCTCCCTCTAAAGCGCCCTTTTATGAAATAGAAGATGTAACAAAAGATATTACATTTGCGCTTGAAGACCAGGAAAGGTTCTCACAGAAGCTGCCGCTTGTGGTATTAATGGACAACGGGGCTACTGAAGAGGATATGCCTGCAATGAAACAGGCTGCGATCTATGGGCTGGATATTATGGTCATTGACCATCACCATCCTGACGGGACTATCGATTCTATGGTTCTTGAACATGTAAATCCAGCATATGCGGGTGGGGATTACGGAATAACTACGGGGATGATCGGTACTGAGATCGCGCGAATGATAAATCCTGATGTTACTGAAGAAATAAAACATCTTCCTGCAGTTTCAGCCATGGGCGATCGGTCTTCTGCGCCTGAAGCGGATTCATATAAAGCTCTTGTTGCAGATAAATACAAGATCGATGAATTAAAACAGATGGCGCTTGCTATCGATTATGAAGCATTCTGGCAGAGGTTCAACGATGGTAGGGGCATGATGAATGATATACTTAATATTGGCTCAAACGGGAGGCACAAGCAGATCGTAAAATTACTGAACGAACAGGCAAATGCTGCAATAGCAGAGCAGCTTGAAGCGTCAATGCCCAATGTAAAGACACAAAAATTGCCAAACGGGACAATAATGAATGTGATCGACGTAGAGAATTTTGCACACAAATTTACGTTCCCGCCACCCGGAAAGACAAGCGGGGAGATACATGACAGGTTGTGTAACCAGAATATCGGGCAGCCGCTTGTTACTATAGGATACGGACCTGATTTTGCAGTGTTAAGGTCAAAAGGGGTAAAGATGAACATACCTCAGATGGTCAGGGAACTGCACAGCGAGATCAAAGGCGCGGGAGTTAGCGGGGGAGGACATCTTGTGGTCGGGAGTATTAAGTTCGTGGAAGGGATGAGAAAAGAAGTGTTAGAAAAACTTGCAGAAAAAATAGGAGCGGCCGGGGTCGGATGAAGATAAACGAGGAATGCGTTGGCTGCGGGCAGTGCGCCGCATATTGTCCTTTTGATGCAATAGTAGTGTTTGCAATGGCCTCCATGAATGAAAAATGTACGCAATGCGGCACTTGCATCGATTATTGCCCGTTGTGCGCTATTTCGCAGGAGGAATGTCAGGGATGAAAGTAGTAATTATAGGCTCAGGTCTGGGTGGATTACTTGCCGGTGCAAAACTCTCCAGGGAAGGTTATTCTATTGAGATATTCGAAAGACTTCCATTTACCGGAGGCAGGTTTACAAATCTTCCTTATAAAGGTTTCAAACTCAGCACAGGCGCACTTCACATGATACCGCACGGCTCACGCGGACCACTTGCACAGATGCTGCGGGAGGTTGGAGCCAATGTCCATATCATCGATTCAGACCCCATGGCTGTCATAAAGAAGGACAACGGAGAGATCATCTCTTTTCATGATTTTCGAAATGAACTTTCACTCACAAAACAGGTGAAACTGGGAACCATTCTGACATATTCGCTAAAATTCAGACCGAATGGTGATATCTCTTTCAGGGATTGGATACTAAAATATTTCGATGATGATTTCTTGCTAAAGCTTGCTGATTCATTTTGTGGATGGTCATTGAGCCTCACAGCAAAGGATGTCCCTGCCTGTGAGATGCTTGAAATAATCAATAATATGTATCTCTATAAAGGTTCAGGTGTCCCTGCTGGCGGATGCAGTGCGGTCACAGATGCACTTTGTGAGATCATCAAGTCAGGGGGAGGAAAGATCCACACGAGTTGCTGTGTTGATCGGATCATCGTCATTGATGGAATTGCAAAAGGAGTGATGGTGAAGGGAAACCATATCGATGCTGATATTGTAATAAGTGATATTGGACATCCCGGAACATGTAGCCTGTACGATTGCAATGATAAGGAATACCTGAATAAAATAAATGATCTCAAACCTTCAAAAGGAATTAAGATATGTCTTTCTTCCAACGAACCTCTCATCGGCCACAGCGGAGTGTTCTTTACACCATTTACATCAAGGGTCAATGGAATTAATGAAGTAACCAATGCTGACCCATCACTTGCACCTCCCGGAAAACATCTTATAATGTCTCATCAGGCTATGATATCAGATGATACGAGAGCGGAGATCGATCTTGGACTTCGTGATATTTCCAGGCTTTTTCCTGATAAAAAATATGAAGTACTCTTGATCCAGTCTTATTCCGATGGATGGCCTGTGAACAGGGCATCCTCAGGCAGCGATACCGGGAATATAACCCCGATAAAGAACCTGTATGTCGTGGGTGATGGCGCAAAAGGACATGGGGGCATCGAGGTCGAGGGTGTGGCTATTGGTGTGGGGAATTTGATAAAAGAGATGAGCACAGGGATCTGTTAGAAAATGTTAATTTGTCTTTAGATCGCATACTTCACCGCCTCCTCGATCGTCCTTACTTCTCTGACTTCTATCCCTATATCTCCCACCTCAACTTTCTGACCTGGAGGTACAAGGAAGAGCTTGGCGCCGTTCTCTCGCGCAGCTATACCTTTTGCTCTTGGTGCACCGATCTGTCCAACAGCGTGGTTTACTCTTATTGTTCCAGTCATTAGAACATCTTCAAGAGGTGGTTTCCCTTTCATCGCTGCAATTGCTGCGATCGTAATTGCACCACCTGCGCTTCCTCCTGATATGGTCAACCGCCCTTCCTGCGCAGGCGATTTTATATTGATCAGCACATCCTTATCAGTTAGGCTTGTTCGCGTGACTTCTCGCGCCACCCGAATAGCGTCCTGGGCAGAGGTTTGCATCGATTCGTCAACAAGGACATTGGCGACATTTAAAAAGAGGTTGCTTTTTCCTTCTTTTATTATAATTTCTAGCGGGATCACATGACCGATTTCATTTTCATCGACCCCTATGACCCAGTAGTCGCTTCTGGTAACGGTGGTAAGATTGATGATCTCCTCCTCAAGTTTCTGCCGTGTTTGAGTTTCTTTTTTAAGGAGTTCTTCTGTTCTTGATAGGTTCCCCCTCAAGGTTGAGATATTTGATTCAAGCTGTGAGATCTTCTGCTTTTGCACATTTAACTCCCCTGTAAGTGTTGCAATGGAATAATCTTTGAGTTTTATCTCTTCAATACTGGAAAATAAAAAGAATGATGATCCCAATAAACATATAAAAAGTATAACAATTGTAACTTTTTGTGAAATGTTGATCTTTTGCATTCTATAATATGATATTATCTCTTACCGTAAAAGGTTTTGTAATATGGGATAGCGCGGATTTGAACCGCGGTCCAAGCGTCCCAAACGCTCGAGGATGGACCAAGCTACCCTACTATCCCGTGGGGTGAGTCTCATACAGCCTGATTGGATAAAAACCTTGCTGATGCGAACTGCAAAAAGAAAGAAAGAACCACATCAATCAATAAAATAACAAAAAATCCAGGCTAGATTATTGCTTTTAACAGATCTTTATCCCGGACAAGACCAAGAAGTTTCTTTGAGCTTGTGATGATGGGGAGCTGATCGATCCTCTTTCGTCTCATTTTTCGTGCACATTCGCTAACATGTGAGCTTAATAATGCCGTTTCAGGATCCCCGGTGAGTAAGATAAGGTCTTTTACAGGTGAATTCGGGAGTTGTATTTTTGAAACGCTATAATACAAACTCATAGTGTCCCTCATGGATTCCCATGTCCATGCATCATCATCAGAACCTGCGGACATATCGGACTTTTCAGTCTTATCCGTGATGACACTTGCGCTGATAAGATCCTTATCTGATGCAACCCCAACAAGAGTTAGCGCAGAATCAAGGATCGGGACGGCTTTAACATCGGCAAGTTCCATGATCTCCCCAACAACTGAAAGGGGTGTTTCGCTCCAGACCGAGACCACATTATTTCCGATATAATTACTGATAGGAGAGGTGATATTGAGTCTTCCCATTGCTCCTACGATATCGGCGATCGTTACCAATCCTATAAGATGTCCGTCATCTACGACAGGAAGGCGGCGAACATTATTATCAAGAATTAAACGTGCTGCATCCACGATCGATTTATCGGACGTGATCGTAATTGGATTTCTTGTCATCAAAAGTGCTATCTGTTCCTCTTCAGGATGTTTTAACATGTCAGTTCGCGTCACGATCCCTACCAGCGCCCCATACTTTACGATCGGGACTCCTGAAATATGTTTAGATTTTAAGATCTCAAGAACCTCATCTCTTGATCCAGGTAATTCAGCGCGGGCTACATCTCTTACCATCACTTCATCTACTTTTATATTCTGAGGTGAATTGGGCATTTTTTATCTCCAGATCCTATTTTTTTGTTCCCCGGACTACGAGAACCGGTATCTTTGAATTCCGGACCACTTTTTCTGCAACGCTTCCAAGCAAGAACCTGTCAAGGCCGCTTTTTCCCAGTGTCCCAAGAACGATAAGAGAAATAGAATTCTTTTCCGAATATTTTATGATCTCATCCGCGGGATGTCCTTCAATAATATTTGCTTCAACTTCGATACCTTCTTCCCCGGCTTTATCTACCACGTATTTCATAGCAACGTCGCCTTCCTGTTTGAGGAGCTCATACATGCTTTCCCAGGCTGCATCCATCGGAATAGAAGCAAATGCTGCTGTATCGACAACGTATGTAGTATAAATTTTGGCGCCCGTGTTCTTTGCCAGATCAATACCATGATCTACTGCGTTCCTGGTGTGTTCTGACCCATCTGTCGCGATCAATATTTTCTTATATATTTTACTTGACATATTTTCTCTCCTTCGGCTTGTTAAATTATTCTAATAATGTCATCTGGTCTTGCCCGCCTCACTAAACTTGCCAGAGGGTTTTTTGTTCCATGCATATTATCAGATTTCTGTGTCAAGATCATCAATCTTGCTTTTTTCCCCTTTATTATGGAGCCTGATTCTTTATCTATGCCTAATAGTTTTGCCCCATTTAGTGTGCACAGTTTAAATACTTGCCTGTCGTCAAATATATTTGTTTTTACAAGGAATTCCATCTCAGAAAACATATTTGCAGAATTAAGCATGACATTATCGGTGCCAACTGCAACAGTAATGTCTGCATCTATCATTTTTTGTATAGGGGGAATTCCTGATCGAGTCATATAATTCGACCGCGGACAAACTACTACAGGAATATTTGAATCTGCGACTGTTTTTATGTCCTTATCACTTGCTTTTGTCAGATGCACGAGAAAATCCGGAGAAAGAGAAAGAGCGCCGGAAATATCGGTTGAGTCCTTTTCACCTGCATGTATGGCGAATTTTTTACCTTTTTCCCGTGTATTTTTTAAAATATCCTGAACATATTCCGTCTTTAGATCATTCGTACTGCTCAAACCTGTCCCCTGGCAAATATCGAGAAAATTCATATCATAATCTTCAGGACGCCCGAAAATCACAGATGCTATCCCGGGATGTGTTCCAAGCGCTTCTTTAAGTACACTGGCTCCATGCAGGCCTCCTTCGCGAAAATCACAAAAAGCGCATGTTCCTGTTTTAATCATATCCCCGATAGTTGCTCTTATCGAAATGAGAAGTTCAGAATAAGGGGTCTGCCTCAATATCCTGTGTTTTAAACCATCGGGAGGCGCAACAAGGTCAGAAAGCGGCATAAATGGAGGGTCTTTTATGACCGAATCCCCTATGTGGGTGTGTGCATTTACAAAGCATGGAGCAATTATTACATCACTGACAATAGCACTTTCTTCGACATTTATTATTTTTCCATCCTCAATAGTAATGTATCCATCGATGGGCTCAAATTCATCTCCATAAATTATTGTTCCTTTGAGAGTTTGCTCCATGGGTCTTTATTTTTTCTTGAAATATATACTAATTACTCCAGTTACCAATATTACTAAAACTGAATATTCAAATCCCGGGGATTTCTCAGTTTGCTCGGGCTGGGGACTTGAAGTTGTTGGATCCACCCGGGTCGTAGAAATTGTTGGAGTGGGCGATATGACCGGGGCACCTGTTGTTTTTTCTATTGATGGCGTTTGAGCGGATTCTTTTCCTGAAGAAAATGCGTAGATAATACCGCTATGTGTTGCTGCATAAAGAACATTACCCGAAATGGCGGGAGATGTGATGTAATCTTTATCATTTGGACCTGTCGAATTTCTCCATAATCGTTGACCGGTATTAGCATCAAGACCATATATAAAGTTATTTTTTGTGCCAAAATATACAACATTGTTCGAAATTGCAGGAGAAGAGATGACCTGACCGGAGTCAGGGAACTTCCATCTAGTATTTCCAGTTTCTGAATCTATTGCAAGGAAACCGGAATCTCTCGAGCCTGCGTAAACAATGCCATTTTTTACTGCAGGCGATGATTCGACATTGTCTCGTGTGGAATATTTCCATTTAAGAGCCCCTTTCTCTGTAGTCAGGGCGTATATCGATCCATCGTTTGAGCCGACGATAATTGTTCCATTTGTAATTACTGGTGATGACCTGATGTCAGAAACGCCAGTATCATAGCTCCATTTTAGTTTTCCTGTGGCGGCATCAAGTGCAACTATTTCACCGCGATCCGTTCCAAATCCAATTATCCCATCCCCAACAGCAGGTGATGATTCTGATCTTTTTCCAATAAGAGTTGACCAGACGATCTGACCATTATTGCCGTCAAAAGCATAGAATGTACCATCCTTTGGAATCGCATAAACAACATTATTAAGAACTACTGCCGAAGCGCTATACCCATCGAGTGAGTTGTCATTCATCCATTTAAGGGTCCCATTTTTTGCATCAATCGCATAGAATTTCCTGTCATCAGCTCCGATATAAACAACACCATTAGACACCGCAGGAACTGAGGTTATAAAGCCGTTAGTATGATATCTCCAGAGTTCATTCCCTGTTTTTGCGTCAAGTGCAAATATACCATATGTTGAACCGATATAAAGAACGTCATTTGCTATTACAGGGGATGAATCTGTTTCAAACCCAAGCTCTTTTGTCCATTTCAAAGTTAAGGGCGCATTTACCACATCATCTGAATATCCAGAGCGTGTAGCATCATTTTTGAACATATTCCAGTCCCCGGCAAAAGCAGGGGTGATCAGTATCAATAATAATATTAAGGTGAATCTTTTTTTCATAATTGTCTCCCAATTTATAGTTCTTTATTTGATATTAATAATCATGGTCGCTTTAAATCTTATGTCAGGATCTTTCTTGATCCACAAAAATATCAGGACTGTTTTATTTTGTGTTTCGCCATAGTATGGGAGGGATCGATTTCAAGAACTTTCCTGAAACAGTCTTTTGCTTTTGCTTCATCTCCAAGTTCTTTTAGCGCCAATCCTTTCTCATACCAGGTGCTGGCTCTATTGGGATCTAATTCGATCGATTTCTCAAAAGCAGAAAGGGCATCATTCACTTTATCCAGTTTATTGAGGATAACTCCATTTTCGAACCATAAGTCTGGATCTTTACGGTTCAATTCGATGGCTTTAGTATATGCATCCAGCGCATTCTCATATGCTTTCATGGCATCATATCCCCGGTCTATAGATGAAAGATCATTTCCTTTGAATCCCCACACTTTTCCTTTACCCTGCCATGATTTCCAGTTCAAAGGATCGATCTTTAATGCTTTTTCAATAAGATCAAAACTCACAGCGTATTGTCTGCGATTTCCCAGGATCATCCCTTTTAAGGCAAGCGCTCCAGCATGGCCAGGTTCGATCTCCAGTACTTTTTCATAAGATGCAAGAGCGTCTGCCTCCCTCCCAGAATCTGAAAGCAATAAACCCTTTTCAAACCACATTTTGACATTACCAGGATCTTTTTCAAGAAGTTTTTCATACATTTTTAACACTTCAGAATCCTTCTTTAATTCCTTTAAGATCATGCATTTTTCATTGAGCAATTTGAAATTTTCGGGATCAGACCCGAGCAATTTATCATATATTGAAAGAGACTCTTCCAGCCGACCCAGATTTACAAGAATAAAGCCCATTTCATGCCACGCTTTCATGTTATTAGGCTCAAGTCCAAGGATGATTTTATATGCATCGTATGCCGGAAGATATTGTTCCAGTGCCAGGTGAATTGAGGCCTTATCATACCAGGCTTTGAGATTCTTCGGTTCTATCTTCAGGATGTTGGCATAAGATTCAAGTGCCCGATCATATTTACCTGAACTCTTATATTCCTGAGCCTCATGCATCAAATCCTTTTTCTTGAAAAATCCGCCAAATTTCATAAAAATCCCTCGACAAAAACCAATATTATTTATTTTTTATAGTATTTTTTACAGTATAAACCTTTCTAACATCAGCAACCAATAATGATATATAGACGTCCAAACATTACGAAATCGGCGTTATTAATATTCATTAATTGCTGCATGTTTTGGAGGATCTTAAATGCTCAAAGTTAATAATCTGGTAAAAGACTATATAATCGATTCCGATACTATTAGGGTTCTGGATGGCGTAAGTTTCGAGGTAAAACAGGGTGAAATACTTGGAATAATCGGAAGAAGCGGGGGAGGGAAGTCAACGATATTAAAAGTACTCAGGGGAACGGAACCATTTAAAGGGGGCAGTTTTGAGCTGGACGGATTTACAATTAAACCTGATGCTTCATTAGAAGACATAAAGAAACTCCAGAAAATGGCTGCTATCCACCTGCAGAGGAATTTTGGATTGTGGTCTGGAGCAACTTATGAAAACGTACTGCGCCGCGTATATGCGGAAAAATTCGGATATGAATCTCTTCCTGATAGGGATTCTCCTTATTATGATGAATGTTATGAAGAAAGCTTGAGGTATTTAAAGCTTGTAAATCTTGATTCAAAGGCAGAACATTTCTCCCAGGTATTAAGTGGGGGAGAAAAACAAAGGTTATTGATCGCAAGACAGCTAGCATCAAAACCCAAACTTCTTCTTCTTGATGAACCAGCCACGATGACATGCCCTGCAACAAAACAGGGAGTTCTTGACACAATAAAGAACATTAATAAAGAATTAAACCTGACAACAATTGTGGTATCCCACCTGCCTGAGATCCATGCATATATTGCAGACCGTGTATTGTGGCTTGAAAACGGGAAAATCATAGCAGAAGGACCACCCGAAGAGATCTTAAGGAAATTCACCAGTAATATGAAGCCTGCTATCCCGATGCCCAAAAGGACATCAGATAAAACAGTGATAAAGGTGAACAATCTTTCCAAGAGATACTGGCTTGTCAGGCAGGGAGAAGTCCTTGATCTTGAGAATATCAATCTTGAATTCAAACAGGGTGAGATCACAGCACTCATAGGCCCAAGCGGTGCCGGAAAGACTACATTGCTTCATGCCATGGACGGGCTTATTTTCCCTGATGAAGGCGAAATAGAATTCCGTGTAGATGATGACTGGGTTGAAATGTCAACATATTCCCCCAAAAGAATGGAAGTCAGGAGAATTACAAGTATCATGTACCAGGAGTTCGCCCTTTCACCGCATTCAACGATCAAGCAGCAGCTTGCCTTCAGGTTAGGTGTAAAAGGACAGAATGTCATTGAAGAGGCGAGAAAAAAGGCAAAAGAACTTGGTATTTCTGATGTAGACCTGGATGAAATGTACAGGATGACCGATATGCCGGAGGAAAATGGAAAGGAAAGGCTTGCAAAGATGGGCTATACCCCAGCGATCCTTGGAGTTCTGTTCCCGAGTTATCCTCTTACGGAAGTACTCAAATTCGCAAAACCAGTATTTGATGCTATGGATCTGCCTATAGGTGTTCTTGATGTTAAACCATACCAGATAAGCGGCGGGGAAAATGTAAGGTCAGCTCTTGCTCTTGCACTTTGCTCAAAACCATCCATATTACTTCTTGATGAACCATTTGGAGATCTTGACCCAATTACTCTGCGGGATGTGGCAAATTCACTTAAGAACGTCAATAAGACTTTTAATACTACGATAATATTTATAAGTCATCATGTTGATTTCATACGTGAAGTAGCCCAGAGAGCTATATTGATCGATAAGGGACATATTGTGATGGACGGAGAACCTGGAAAAGTCTGTGATGAGTTCATCAAAGCCAGTCATGCAAAATATCTTGACCGGTGCATTGATGAGTAAATATGTTCATATAAATTAGTCAATGACTGGATCATCAAAGAAAATATTACTGTATATTTTCTCAATATTTTTATTGCTGTCTATTATAGCTGGTTCTTTTTATTTGATCCTGGGCGGGAAGGACCTTGGAATATCCAAAGGCAGGGTGGAAGTGATCTATGTCCAGGGTCTGATGCTTACTGGAAGTGTCCCTACGGGTTTTGGGATAGCTACTTCCGAGGAGATCACCCAGAGCCTGGATGAAGCGGATGAAGATGAGAATGTGAAAGCCATAGTCTTAAGAGTAAACAGCCCCGGCGGGTCTCCGGCATCGGCCCAGGAGATCGTATCGAGAATGAAGAAGATCGATAAACCCATAGTGATATCAATGGGTGATGTGGCCGCAAGCGCTGCATATTATATAAGTGCGCCAGCGGATAGGATAATTGCCAATCCCGATACTATGACAGGAAGCATAGGCGTGATCTGGGAATTCCAGAACAGGTCAAAATTCTATGATAAAGATGGCACTTCATTTTATATTGCGAAATCCGGGGAACTCAAGGATATGGGAGGGGACTGGAAAGGATTATCCGATACTGAAAAACAGTATGCTGACCAGGTGATCCTAGAAGCTTACAACCGTTTTGTCCAGGAGGTCGCACAGGATAGGAATCTGTCATTAAGCAAGGTAAAGGATCTTGCTGATGGAAGAATTTATACTGGAATTAAAGCAAAAGAACTTGGACTTGTGGATGAGCTTGGAAGCTTTGATGATGCGATCAAGGTCGCTGCGCAACTTGGGGGTTTAAGTGGAAAGCCGAAAGTCGGATATTCAAACAAGCCATCACTTTCCCGATTGTTATTTGGGAGCCAGAACAGGGATGTCTCAGAATTTACAGGGTATCTTTATAATAGTCCATTCGGGCGGTTGTGGTCGATATCATGAGTTTTTTCCTGGACAAAAAGACATAATTATTGATCCATTTTTTTTATATCAGATTCCATTTCATAATTATGATAATAACGGTCATTTTAAAAAAATATAGGGAGATATAACTTTTATATAGTTCAGAATTAATAATCTATTAGATAGGAAAATAAATTTTAAAGGAGGAAAATAATCAATGTATAAACAGACATTAGGGATAGGAATCATTCTTATAATCCTATTATCAATGGGAACTGTATATGCAAAGGAAATCGAAAACAACGGAAAGGGAGGGGGATGCAGGGGAAATATTAATGTTCCAACTTATGAATACCTGTCTTCTTCCACGAGTACAAATAGAAATGTTGTGACGTATATATTGAATACTTTTTCTGGAGCACCGGGTGATGCCAGGGTTATTGGTTATTGTGTATATCCGGAACCAGTTTTTACAGGAGAAACCAAAGATTTGATCCCCCTGGAACTCACTGCTATATGGCATCCAAATAAAAAGGATTATTTCGGATTTGAAAGAGGGAATGGAGGTAAAGAGATCCTTATTGATGGTACCAAAGGTATAGAAGTTGGTAGGGCAGATTATAAATCATTTGATAAAATACCAATCAGTGAAGACATATTGTTCCATATTATTGATGGAAAGGAATGTGGGCTCAATGCGGATGGATCTGCTGATTCCTGCTGGAGAAAAGCCATAACACCTATCCCGCCAGTACCAGAGCTAAGTCCGATCATCATGATGTCGGCAGGGTTGATGGGAATTGCTTTAATACTCAAGAAATATAGGAGTAATTAGACATTATATGAGTAATACAAATAGAATAATACCGATCCTCCTCATAATTATATATGGTGCTGCAGGATTGGTGGCAGCATTAGCGTTTACCGAGTTGATGGTAGATGAACCTAATGTTCAACCTGAGTTAACTACCAGGTTCTTCGTCATAGATGAAAATGAAGAAATGGCAATTGGAAAACCTGTATCTTACAGAACGATCATTGAGAACCAGGAAGGTATTAACTGGAATTATGATCTAAAAGTTCGATCTGCAGGAGAAATAGTTTATGATCAGCAAATTAGTCTTGACAGCAATAAAGGCCTTAACCAGACCATAGCATTTATTCCCAATCTAACCAGTGATTACCAGAAGCTTGAGTTCTTGCTTTATAGAAATAATGAGCTCTACAGGACAAGAGTATTCCAGGTTTCTCTTGCAAATTATGGCCTTAAACCCATTGAAATGGTCGCCCCAATTTCGCCACAGAACTCCATTACTGTAGATTCGATGGGTTTAGAACCTACTGATAATTATAACATTCAATTGTTAAATGGTATTATCATGTATTCCTTTAAAACAGGGGAAAAACTTGAGCTAAGACCAACAAATGAAATTGTCAGTAAAGAAGATGCGATCTATACAACTGCCAGCAAAGGAAGAAATATTATATTTTTAGGTGAAACATATGAAAAAACTCTTCCAAATTCTGCAAAATTTTTAACTCCTGTTATTGTAGAGGATTTTAACAAGACATTAAAGATCAATGAAAATTTAGAATTGAAAAATGGTTATATGGTTACTTTGATCCAAATGGATAAAAATGCAGTAAAATTCAGGATTTCAAGGAACAATAAAAAGTTATGGGATATAGCCAGCCTGGATAATTCTCCGGTTGAATACTGGAGGGAAATAAACGACTTAAGAAAGGAAAAGATGATCCGCATCATCCCACGGGAAATATATCCAGAAAGTATCGTGTTTGATATCATTCAATATGGAAGTAATAAAGTCATTAATATTGAAAATAAATACGGGGAATTCCAGGTAACCCAAATCACTGAAGATGCAATTATTATGAAAAATATACAGGAAATAAAAATAGAACCCGGCAAAGTTATATCACTGGCAAATGATAAGATCAGAATAAAAGTTTGAATATGAATTATATATTATTGGCGTTTATCGCTGCATTTGGGATTTTTTATTTCGATACTTTTAGCTGGTTGGCCGGATCATGGATAAACAATGAATATTATTCCCATGGCTTCCTTGTACCGATCATCTCAGGGTATATTATATGGACCTTACGTAAGGAACTTGCACTTGTAGAAAGGAGACAATCCCAGACCGGTCTTGGAATTATTGCGTTTGGTATACTGCTTCAAGGAATAGGAGTACTCTGGAGTATAAGGTTCATATCCGGTATATCTCTTTTAGTAACAGGCTCTGGTATGATATTGTATTTATTCGGCTGGGAATTTTTGAAAAAGATCAGTTTTCCCCTTGTTTTCCTGGTTTTGATGATACCTTTACCTATCGTTGATATCATTGCATCTCCGACACAGATGTTATCTGCGATTGGCACCACTTCCCTTGCAAATCTTGCTGGTTTGCCTGTTGTGAGGGAAGGACTTATACTCAAAATCCCTTCAGGTTCATTTGAAGTAGCCTACGCATGCAGCGGAATAAATTCCATAATCTCACTTTTCACTATAGCAGTGATATATGCATTTATCCTGGAAGGAGGGATGTTAATGAAGTTTACCATAATAATATCCTCTATTCCATTAGCTCTAGCTGGAAACATTATGAGGATCACCTCTGTGCTTGCTGTTGCCAATAAATATGGCCAGGAAACAGCCATGAATTATTTCCATGACTTTTCAAGCCTTCTGCTGTTTTGTGTTGTCCTTTCAGGATTATTTCTTATAGGGAGGTGTTTTGGACGGCTACGATTCAAAAAAATCTTTTGATCCTTATAGGATTAATTTCTTTTTCATATATTTTGATATTCCTTCTTGCCCCAAAAGATGTTGCTGATTATACAGTAGCAGATATAAGTTACTTATACGAATCTAAGAATCGCCTGCTTATCAGGACAGCTTATGAATACAGCAATAAGGAAGACATAAGATCTTTTCCCATGAATTTGGGAAACTGGAATGGGTCTGATTTTAAATATTCAGATTCGGTATATGCAAGTTTAAAAGCAGATATATTCTTAAGCCGGGCTTATTCTTCAGGCAATGATATAATATGGATGGACCTGATCAATAGCAAAGTGGGCGAAAGCTTTCATAGTCCGGAAATTTGTCTTGAAGGTTCATGGACTATCAATAATAAAAGCATCGTTGAATTCAGGATCGCCGACCCCCCGAATCCTTTCACCAGACTTTATGCCTACAGGCTTGATATAAATAATAATTTCAATAGTCAAGAACAGGTAATGGTATACTGGTTCATGTTCAAGAGATTTGGTGAAAATGACGCAGTTAGCATGATCCGTCTTTCGTCCCCGGTCAAAGAAAACTATAATGCCACCTTTGATTCAATAAAGGGTTTTGTAGAAAAAGAGTTATTCGAGGCTATGTATGAAAGTGGAAAACCAGACAATATTACTTCTGCTGAATATATTATCAAGGAATATGGAAATAAAGGGGTTTTTGCCATAGCAATGATCCTGTTAGTTCCACTCTCTCTAGTTTTCAAAGGGATAAGACGAAATAAATAAGTAATATCAAGAGGAAAAATTCACATGAGCCTGATAGCAGCAATTTCAAATGTGCAAACATCATTCCCATCCGAGGTAGTATCGCAAACTGAAGTACTTGTTACGTTATCTCTTGTAATTTCTCTTGGGATAGGACTTTTGATCTCGGATTCTAAATACCTTACACTCAATGCTTCATCTACACTTGAAGCGTGTTCCAATCCTCTCCTGCTCACTTTTGCAGGAATTGTAGTTTATAAGATCATGTTGATAGTATAGGTATCAGGCCAAATAAGAGTATATTTGCATAACCATGAATTATTAAAATAAATGGAAAACTTCTTGTTTTCTGGAAAATATAACCCAGGATTATCCCAAAAACACTTGCAAATATTATCTCGTTCACTATGCCATAATTTGAATGCATTATCCCAAATAATATTCCACTAAGAAGGATCGCGGGTTTTAAACCCAGTACTTTTTCAAGTCTTGTTTGAAGTATTGACCTGAATATGAGTTCCTCAACTGCACCTACAAAAATGAACATAACTATTGTTAACATTAAAAGACCTGAAATGTTCATAGAGTCTATGAGAGGGATCGGATCAATGATCCTTCGTTCCACCAAAGCTGCTGCAGTACCGATCAAAAGAGCAGCAGGCAGGTACAAGTGCAAGCGCCTGGAATTGAGCCCCAGGTCTTCAAGGGTCATATTCTGGTTATTTATTATAATATAGATCGGCAGGAACATGACACCATAGATCAGTGAATACCAGAGCAACGTGGTCGTGAAGAACTGGGGCATCGCAATATTGACTATACGTAATAACAGTAATAATATCAGGCTTTGAAACACATTTTTGCTATATGACGAAAATCGTCCGAAAATGATGGCAAGTGTTAATATTTGAAGGTTTATAATATGGATCGCTATCCCTGAATAGGTATGACCCAGGAACAGGCTCATCTCACCAAATACTATTCCAAGTGAAGCAAGAAAGATCCCTTTTTTCATGTTCCTATGTTCACCCACATATTCAATTCTCGATAAGGAGCTGTAAAATTATCTTCTTTGAAAAGCCAGAACTCAAGCTTTAAGTTTTTTCCTGTTTTTTCCGGTACATAAGTAACATTTTGTTCCCAGGTCTCATCGTGGTCCAGACTGAACCAGATATCTGTCATAATTTCTTTTTCAAGGACTACCTGAACTGTATAATTGACCGGAACATATTCATGATTTGCTACTCCAATTAAGACCTGGGACGGAGAATTGAATTTTAATTCTGTGCTATAATTATCTGCTTTACCTTCCTGTCCGAGAATATAGAATTCAGTGAATTTTTCCCCGATCTTGGGAACGGTGATCACAAAATAGACCAGGCTTATTGCAAGAACAAGGGTAAAAATAAGTATTCCTGTAGATAATCGATCTTTTACCGTTTTATTGGAATTGAATTCATTATCGATCAAATCTAATAATTTGTTGGACCGGACATAAAATCGCTGGTCTTCATGAAGTTTTCTCTGCCTGAAAGTTGCAATTAATACTAAGATCAATGTAAATAGAAAAAGAGAGGTCATTATTGAAGTTAGTTTTATTCCTGAGGTAAAGCTTAAGACCAGACCAAATAGCGGAACTGCTGCTATACTGATGCCAAAGCTCAGAGCAATGCGTTCTATGGTTTCCAGGTCATCCCGTTTGGGGTATAATGCAATTGTCATCGCATAACCCGGTATGAAAAGTAATACTGGCGCCAAAATTAGTTTAGATATAAAAGTTTTGCTGAAAAATGGATTGGAAGCCACAACCAATGCAAGTAGCATCCATAAAAGCAGTATTAGAAGATCTAAGGGTATTTTTTTTAACTTTTGCATTCGAAAGCTCGCCTTTTTAAATATAACTAAATATTGGAATGAATATATATATGCTTGCAATAGCAAAATTATGGACATTTTCTTTAGATAACTCTGGAGCAGGATAATGAAATATATTTAAACTTTACTATGTCTTGAAATAAAAATGATGCAAATGTATAAGTAATTTGATATTTATTGTGATATATTCATATGGATAATCATATTCAAACGAATAATTCGATCTCAATAGTAATACCACTTCTTAACGAGGAATTGAATTTACCTTTGCTGTATGAAAAATTAAAGAAGAGTATTTTGCAATACAGCAGCAGTGAGATCATATTCATCGATGACGGTTCTACGGACAGGACTTTTGAGGTATTAAAACAACTTCATGAAAAAGATCCTTCGATAAAGATCATCCGCTTCAGGCGCAACTTTGGCCAGACAGCTGCGCTTTCAGCTGGTTTTGATCATGCGAAAAATGATATAATTATAACTATGGATGGCGATTTACAGAATGATCCCCAGGACATACCAAAATTTATAGAAAATATAAATGAAGGATATGATATTGTATGCGGGTGGCGTGCTGATAGGAATGATCCGTACTTCTCAAAGAAGATCCCTTCTAAAATATCTAACTGGTTAGCATTCAAGTTGACTGGGGTGAAATTGCATGACAGCGGCTGCACTCTTAAAGCCTTCAGGCGTGATGTCATCAAGAGTATCCGTTTATATGGAGAGATGCACCGCTATATTCCGGCAGTTGCAAGCTGGATGGGTGTTTCCATAAAAGAAATACCTGTGAAACATAATCCTCGAATACACGGGGTATCCAAATATTCTGCATCAAGGTTGTTCAGGGGTTTCCTTGATCTTATGACCGTGAAGTTCCTGCTTAGCTATTCAACAAGACCTATGCAGCTTTTTGGTATACCGGGGATCATATCAGGGTCTCTGGGTATTTTGATCGGGGGGTATTTAGCATTTATCAGGCTATTTCAAGGAGTAGGGATCGGAGAAAGACCCATGCTTATGCTGTCTGTGTTGCTAACGATCCTGGGGATACAGTTTATCAGTATGGGATTGTTGGGTGAGATCATAATCAGGACATATTATGAGGTTTTGAATAAACCGATATATTCTGTGAAAGAGATTATTGGAATAAAATAGTGTTTATTGATCCGTGATAGATAATTATGAAAATTCTTATGATCGCGCCGACTCCATATTTTTCTGATAGGGGATGCCATGTACGGATCCTGGAAGAAACAAGAGCCTTGCAATCCCTGGGTAATGAAGTTATCACTACTACATATCATAATGGGAATGATGTTCAAGGTATTGCTATTCGACGAATCCCAAATATTCCCTGGTATAATAAGCTTGAGGCAGGACCATCTTACCATATGCTATATCTTGATCTTCTATTACTATTCGAATCATTGAATAGTATTAGAAAGAGCAGGCCAGATATTATTCACGCCCATCTTCACGAAGGTACCTTTATTGGAAAAATATGCAGTTCATTATTGAACATTCCTTTAGTTGCAGATATGCAAGGAAGTTTAAGTAATGAAATGGCAGATCATGGATTTCTCAAAAAAGAAAGCTTTATTTACAGATCTATACGCCAGTTTGAAATGTTGTTATATAGGTTCCCAAATGCCATCCTGGTAAGCTCGAACATGATGGGGGATATTCTCAAAAAAGAATATAAATCTGAAAAAGAGAAAATTTTTATCGTAGAAGATGGCGTAAATACTGAGGTTTTTCATCCCGATATTGAAGTTAATTCCCTTAAAAAAAAAATCGGAATACCTGACGGAAAAAAAATCGTAGTTTTTCTAGGATTACTAAATGAATATCAGGGCATTGACTATTTATTAAAAGCAATTCCCCTGGTCTTGAAGGATTTCAAAGATGTCCATTTTCTAATTATGGGTTATCCGAATGTGGACAAATATCAGGAAATTGCCCTGGAACTTGGATTAAAAGACAATGTCACTTTCACAGGAAGGATAGATTATAAAAAAGCAAATGAATATTTGGCTCTGGGGGATATTGCTGTATCTGCGAAAATATCTGAAACAGAGTCCAATGGTAAGATCTATAATTATATGGCAACTGGACTTCCTACTGTAGTATTTGATAATAAGGTAAATAGGGATATATTAGGAGATCTGGGCATATATGCGATCCCAAAGGATCAATATTCCCTGGCTGAGAAAATCTGTACGCTTCTCAGAGATGAAGAATTGTCAAAAAGGCTTGGCATAAAGGTCCGTGAAAAGGCTGTACGAGATTATTCATGGAATAGAACGGGTGAGAAAATAATGGAAGTTTATCGAATGTGTAATAAAAATTCAGGAGGAAAAAAATAACATGTCAAAACATTTTGTAACAGGTACCACTGGTTTTACAGGTTTTAATCTTGCTAAAAGATTAGCGCAAGATGGTGAAGAAGTAGTTGGATTGGATATTAAGAAAGGCTATGGTGAAGAACTTGAGAAACTGGGTGTTGAGGTTGTTATTGGAAGCGTTAATGATAAGGAACTTGTTGATAAATTAATGAAGGGGGTAGATTATGTTCATCATGTAGCAGCAGCTTTTAGAGAGATCAGCCTTCCCAAACAGGTGTATTGGGATGCAAATGTCGAATCAAATCGTGTACTGATCGAAGCTGCAAAAAAACATGGGATAAAAAGGTATATACTTACCAGCACCTGTGGTGTGCATGGACACATCATCAACCCGCCAGCAAATGAAAATGCACCAATTGATCCCAGAGATTATTATCAGGTGACCAAGTATGAAGGCGAAAAATTGGCAAAAGAATTGTGTACCAAATATGATTTACCTTTTGTTGTTATAAGACCCGCTGGAATATATGGCCCTGGAGATACCAGAATGCTTCGAATGTTTCAGTCGATCGATTCAGGAAAATTCTTCATGCTGGGCGATGGAAAGTCCCATTATCATTTAATATATATTGATAACCTGGTTGATGCATATCTGTTATGTATTGAAAAAAAGGAGGCTTTGGGACAAACTTATCTTATTGCTGATGGTGAATGCTTTACTTTGAATGATTTAGCAGCCATAATTGCTGATACTGCGGGAAAACCTATTCCCAGGTGGCATCTTCCAGTCTGGCCTTTCTGGGTTGCAGGTTATCTGTGTGAGATTGTTTGCAGCCCTTTCGGGATCGAACCGCCTTTATTCAGGCGCAGGGTTGATTTCTTCGTAAGTGAAAGATATTTCGACATCTCCAAAGCGAAAGAGGAGATTGGGTATAACCCCAAAATAGATGTAAGAACAGGGATTATGCTGACAGCTAAATGGTATAAAGAGAGAGGTTATCTATAAAATATGTGCGGAATTTGCGGATTTAATTGGGATGATAAAAGTCTCATTCGCGATATGGCCAATATAATGGATCATAGAGGGCCAGACCAGAAAGGAGATTTTGTGGATGAAGGTGTTTCTATTGGTCATTCCAGGTTGAGCATCATAGACCTTAGTGAAAAAGGAAAACAACCAATGAAAAATGAGGATGGTTCTCTTCAAATAGTATTTAATGGGGAAATCTATAATTTTAAGGAGCTTCGAGATGTGCTTGAAAAACAAGGGCATAGTTTCTTTTCAAATACCGATACAGAGGTAATAATTCATGCCTATGAGCAATGGGGGGTAGACTGTGTTAAAAGACTCAGGGGGATGTTCGCATTTGCAATTTGGGATTCAAAAAATAAGCAGTTTTTCCTTGCCCGTGATAGGGTTGGCATAAAACCCTTATATTATTATTTTGATTCTGGAAAGTTTATGTTTGCTTCTGAGATTAAAGCGATCTTATTAAATCCAGAGGTTAAAAGGGAAGTCGACAATAAGTCCTTATATTATTTTATGGGTTATGAATTTGTTCCCACTCCATTTACATTGTTCAAATCTATCAAAAAGCTTCCCCCTGCACACACATTAATTTTTAAGAACAATGATATAAAATTATCAAAATATTGGGATTTGAAGTTCTCAAAAGAAAATAGTAATGAAAGTGTTCTAACTGACCAAATATATAATTTATTACAGGAGTCTGTCAGGTTAAGGCTCATTAGCGATGTTCCTCTGGGTGCTTTTTTATCAGGAGGAATTGATTCAAGTGCAATTGTAGGATTAATGAGCCAGATGACCGATGAACCTGTAAAAACATTTACAATAGGTTATGAGGATGAGTCATATAGTGAGCTGCCATATGCAAGGCAGGTAGCAGATTATTTTGGGACAGATCATACAGAGATAATTATTGATCCAGGTTCAATTGAACATTTTGAGAAATCTGTATGGTACTTGGATGAACCTATGACAGATCCATCTCTTATACCTGCGTATCTTTTTTGTAAAGAGGCAAAGAAGGATGTAACCGTTTGTTTGAGCGGTGAAGGCGGAGATGAGGTATTTTTGGGTTATGACAGGTTCGTGGCAAGTAAAATGGACAGTTATTACCGAATTATTCCTGAATTTTTAAGAAAGAATTTTGTGTCTCATATTGTTGGTATGCTGCCGCCGCAACAACAGAAAAAAGGGGTTATCAATGTTGTAAAAAGGTTTATAGAAGGCTCTGATCTTCCTTTAGATGGGTGGCATATGAGGTGGCAATACTTTTCAAACAAAAACGAAGAGAAAGAACTGTATAAGGGTGCATTAGGGCAAATGATGAATAATATCAACCCTTTTGAACATTTAAATGATTATTATATGTCCTGCAATCTGAAAGACAGGGTTGCCCGGGAACAATATATGGAAATGAAATCTTTCCTGGTGGATAATGTACTGGTTAAAGTTGATCGTATGAGTATGGCGAATGCTCTGGAGGTAAGGGTACCATATCTGGATCATAAATTCTTAGAATTATGTGCTACAATTCCTGGTAGCTTGAAGCTGAATGGACTGACTACCAAATATATTTTAAAGAAATCCATGCTAAAACTACTTCCTAAAAACATAGTTAACAGAAAAAAGCAGGGATTCAGTTTTCCAATAAAGAATTGGTTAAGATACGAATTAAAAGAATATATGCAGGACATGCTTTTTAACTCTGAAATAATAAAAGAAAACTTTGATCCCACCAACCTCAATAAACTGGTGGAACAGCACTTGAGGGGAACTCAAAACCATAGTCATCGATTGTGGGCCCTTATGAATCTTGAAATGTGGCACAGGACATTTATCCAGCCAGAGGTATTTATTAATGATGGTAAACATAAATTCTCTCGTTAAGAGAAAACTGATTCCTTCATTTATTTCGAATATTTATCTAATGATAAAATATCGCTGTTTTATTTCTTTAAAATCAGAAATAGAACTTACCAAAAATCTGATAATAGGAAATAAAACAAGAATAAGTTCTTTTGTCAAAATAAAAGTTAATAGGGGTTTTTTAAAAATTGGTGAGAATTGCACTGTAAATTGTTTCTGCTTCATAGACGCAGATATTGGAAATGTAGAAATTGGTGATAATGTACTGATAGGTCCACATGTGGGAATACATGGATCAAACTACAATTATTCAAGTAGAGAAAAGCTCATCATTGAACAAGATCTGGTAAGTAAAGGAATATGGATCGAGGATGATGTCTGGATAGGATCACATTCAACAATACTTGATGGCGTTACGATAGGCAAAGGAGCGATTATCGGGGCTGGGGCTGTGGTCACCAGAGATATTCCACCCTATTCGATAGCATTTGGTGTCCCTGCAAAAGTAATAAAAAAAAGGATTTAAAAGATATTTATCAAAATAATGCAATTGGTTTTTCAAGCAAAAAAAATCGCTTTTTCTTATCTATAATACTGTATATCCAGTTTATATCATCTAAAATTAAAAAAGATAATATCTTATATAATAAAACTAAAAAATAAACAATAAGAAACAATAAAAAACCCTATTTACTTTAAAAACAATAGATAGAAGGATATTAGATAAGGTATAGTATACTATTTCAACATGAAACCTATTCTGAAAAATTACATAAATAACAAAATAATTATAAAAATTTTTATATCGATTCTGTTATTAATATCAACTCTTTCATTGATAGCGATCAGTCCTGCAATCGCTGCGTCGTTTACTTTGGGACCTGAGATAGTTATCAGCTACGGACAGCATCCCAGTATAGCGACATCTCCTGTTGATGGGACCATGCATATTGTTTATGTAAATAATGGATTGCGGTATCGCTCTTACAACCCCACTACCGGATCATTAGGATCTGAAGAATTAGTGGCATCAGGTGAGATTTGGGCGCCACAAGTAGCAGTATCTGGTGATGGTGAAGTGCATGTTGTATGGGAAAAGAACACAACTGCTTCTTCCTATATAGGTTATTCACGAAGAGTATCAGGTGTATGGAAATCTACTGGTAATCTTAATCCAAATTCTCCATACCGGGCAATGATGCCTCGTATTGATGTAGATTCAAATAATCGTGCTCATATCGTCTTCTGGAAAAATATTAAAGGCGGTACTTTGCCAAGGGGACAATATAATAGAATAAATAAAGTCAATGGTTTCCCTAACATTGAATTAACAAAAGACATATCTGGTTGGGAAAATGATCGTTTTGGGGATATTGTTGTAGACAATAATAATTTACCTCATGTGTTCAGTGGACAGGTACTAAGTATAAGTCACTGGACAGTTTCTGAATCTGGTATATTTACAGTCGCTCCATCCCTCCCAAAACCATCAGATCCAAACATTGAGAAATTCATGGAAGGTATTTCTGTAGCTACAGGAGCTGGAGGAGGTTTCTATGGTTTTTCAAAAGATGCAGGATCACTTGAACCAAAAGAAGTATTCAATACCCGTATTGGTGGCCCTTCAAAAATAGTATGGGACTCTCCAGCCATTGGTAAATCCGTAGTTGCAGCAGGAGACATGGTAGTTAATGGCAGAGCTTATGCTATATTTGCCGATGAAAACAACAAAGGCCGAGTCCTGGCTATAGATACTGATGGCAGTGTAATTGAACCGATATTATTTGCAGATGCAGGAAATCAGCATGATGGAGTAGACCGCCATGGTCCTGGCGGTGTGGGGGTAGTTGGTGGGGGACTATATGTAGTATATCAGGATGATAGAAGTGGAACATGGCAGGTATATATCCGAAAGATCATTACAGAAAATTCACCTGCACCAACATCAATTACTGTAATTTCCCCTAATGGTGGAGAGATCTGGGCAACAGGAGCCCATACGATAACCTGGACATCTTCCGGAAGTCCTGGAACAGATGTTAAGATAGAATTGTTAAAAGCCGGAGTGGATAGCTTGATTAACCCAACCACTCCAAATGATGGTTCATATATCTGGGAAGTTCCAGAAACTCAAATGCCAGGAAGTGATTATAAGGTCAAAATTACAAGCGCAAGCAATCCATCATATACAGATATAAGCGAAAACTACTTTAAGATAATCAACGGAAATATATCATATCCACTCAAGAGAATCGTACCAAGACAAAACGATTGGGTAGAAAAGGGGACGATTTTAAGAAGCGGTGTGGCGGGTTCATGGGATGTTCGTATTGGAGGCGCAATCAGTCCAAGCGCGATAATTAAGAAAAATGGGACATACTTCTTATATTATATCGGTGCGGATGGAGATAGATCCACAGATAAAGGACCCAGGCATCGCGCGATCGGTGTGGCCACAAGCAAAGATGGTATCAATTTTACCAAATATGCAAATAATCCAATTTTAACATATCTGCCAAATAGCAATGAAGAAGAAGGGATATTTTCAGCATCTCTGGCCCTTGATGATAATGGGGATATTATCATGTATTATTCTGCATTGGACGCAGGTTCTATGATCTCGACATCGGTAGTTAGTGATATAAATATGGCAATATCTAAGAACGGATTTGATTTTATCCCTTCAGGTACTGTTATTTCCCATTCAGATCCGGACGTATGGGGTTATGGTGATGAAATCTTCCCCATAGGAACATTACACACTAATAATAAATGGTATGTTTATTATATAACCAAAAACTCAAATGGCATCATGTGGGATGTTGGTCTGGCATCTGGAACTACAAAAGAAAAACTGACAGATACAAAATCACTTATTGTTTACCCGGCGGCTGACGACAGTATTAATGATATTATTGGTGGGACTGGCGCAGTAGTTGTTGGGGATACAATAGTTTCATTCTTTGAAAAGGGAAGAGCAGGTAATATTCAGATCAGAATCACACCTATTAGTACACCTGAAGAAATCATCGAACCATATGATTCTTATCAATTTGATTATGGAACCGGCTCTATACATCATGCTTTTTTCTTAGACCAAGAAAAAAACACCTGGTTTATGTATTATTGGGATGGCGAAACAGGCATAAAGGTAAAAACAGTAGATACTGGTCATATTTATGGTAATGTAATTGACAGTGTCAATAAAACGGGTGTGCCTGGAGTGAAAGTGTCTATAAATACTACTCTTTCAACCATGACCGATACAGAAGGATTCTATTCGTTTGGAGTCGGAGAAGGTAATTATGATATTTCTGCGACACTTGACCCGACATATTATTCTTATTCTACTATGATATCGACGACAGGAAACTCTGATGTAGTTCATGATATCGAAATTATCAAGAAACCTACTGGAACAATAACCGGAGGTGTTACCAGCTAAATAATTTTTAAACACCCTTAATGACAATAGTTCTTCTATTTTCCTTTTGCCACAAAGATGGCCTCAACTTCCCCAATTTCATTTTCAATTCGTGTTTTATCCCATCCTAATTCATCTGCCATGATATGGGCACATTTCCTCAGGGTTTCTTCTCCAGGAAATTCAGCTGTTCCCAACTCTGTTCGCCTGAAAATAATATCTGGAAGTTTTTGAGCCATTTCTTGACGAATACCATGAATTATTTCAGCCTTAATTATCGGTGTTTTACCCATTCGTGTGCTCATTCCAGTATTTTCATTCAGATAATTGAGTATCTCTTTATATTCAGAACCATAATTATAGACCAGATGCTTGATTACTTCCGGATCTAATTCCTGAGGTCTCTTTTTTATAGCATTTTCTAAAAAAATATTGAAATTATCAATAGCTCCGCCATAAATTGGCGTTATATTAGTAGTACATTTCGGGGATTTTTTTCCAAGTTTCTTGAATATTAAGTCAACTACTTTTTCAGCTACATCCCTGGCTGTGGTATACTTTACTCCTACGAGGGAAATGATTCCATTAATACCTTCCTTCTCATGGTCAATTATTTTAAAATGTTTTGTAACTTTTATATCACCGTTTCGATCAACTTTATCGATGGGAATAAGTCCACCATAAAAAAATGAAACATCTTTCCGAGTGAGAGCAGCATGAGGATAGGCGATATTAACTTCTTCAATGAATTTTTGGATGTCTTTTTCGGTGATTTTGTAATCCTCTGGATTACCTTGAAAAGGCTCTTGTGCGGTTCCTACCAGGGAATGATCTCTCCAGGGGGTTATGAAAAAATGGCGGTAACCTTTATCAATAACTGCATCTTGATCCTTGAATTCTTTCCTGGATGGAATCCCAAAAGCATAATTCCCGGAAAAGACACGATTGACGACCAGAAGTACCATTTTGGATAAAAGAATCTTATTATTATTGGTATCAGTCAAGCGGTTTATTGTCTGGTCTATCCAGGGCCCGGTGCTGTTCAATATGACTTTTGCTTGAATAATTAATTCGGTATTATTAAGCAAATCCTTTGCTATTATGCTTTTAGACTGTTCTTCATTCTTAAGAGAACCGAGGACTTCAACGTAGTTGGCAATATCAACGCCAATTTCTTGTGCTGATCTAATAAAAGAAAGAACCATACGCTCCGTATTATATACCTGGCCATCATACCAGATAGCTCCTCCTGTCAAACCTTCTTCTTTGATACCTGGTATCAAATTCAAGCATTCATCTTTAGAAATCGTTCTTCCATTTGGAATGTTCTTTTGCGGATCTTTCAATTGGTTACGATCTGAGCTGACAATATCAAATATCTTTAATGCCAGAGGCATTACACTTTGCATTAAACGTCCGTATGTAGGTATGATGCAGGGCATAGGATGTACCAGGTGAGATGAGATCCGCATCAAGTTTGTCCTTTCACGTACGGATTCACGCATTCGTTGAAAATCCCCATGCTGGATATATCTGAGGCCACCATGAACGATTTTCTGGCTATTTGAAGAGGTTGCATTACAAAAATCTCCCTTATCTACAAGTGCGACAGATAATCCCCTGGAAGCGGCATCCCATGCAACAGTGGCTCCGTATATCCCTCCTCCTATGATTAATACATCATAACATTTCCCGGACAAGCATGTTGTATTTCTATTCATAATTTTCACTAAATAGTTTAACCTCAATTGTTCTATTATTAAATATACCTTTATTTTAATCTTTCATCAGTCAACGAAGTCCTTTCTCTTAAAAGGTATTATTTTCCATATTTCAGTTAATTATTATAATAATTGTAATTATAAGTATTATGTATATATTATAAATAATCTGAAATGTTTATATATGGCTTTGACTCTATTATGTATGATTATATGAAATACCGAAAATTTTATTTTCTCATAGGCTTGATAATTTTATCGGCAGTACAATTATCGGGTAACGCTGCGGGAATTACTGAAAGTATAACAAAACTTTCAAAAACTGCACCTTATGAAGTTATTCCAGCACAGGGAAATGCAAATTGGGGGGGTATAGATAAAGAATTCATACAGGTGGGGGGACAATTAAACTTTGACAGGATAAGACAGAATGGGACGATCTATAAAATACGGTTTGCTGTCAGGAATGTTTCAACACTAACTCAATTTAATTTTACAGTCTGGAGACTCAATGGTAGTAATTATGATAGAATAGCCACGACAGATAATTTAGTCGATAATATCTCAAATGGTATAAATGAAATAAACCTATCCCCACCATTAGAAGGAATAAGGGAGGGTGATTTTTATGGTTATCGTATCAAAGCCAGTAATCCGGGTAATCCACTTTATATAGTCGATGAAAATGATCCAGATCATCTGACATATGAAATATCCGGGGCAACATCTTATATCAATTTTAACTGGTCAGCCCAGGCATATCATAATAAAATTTTTGTAATTGAACCTTATATGGTTAACCCGTACATGATTTTCATAGGTGATTCAATTATAAAAGGGGATTTAACTTCTATTCCAACAACAATTGAAAATCACTGGGGAATAAAAGTTAATAAAAGTTATCAAAATATGGGTTATGGCGGACAAAGTACATCAAGTATCAATAATAGGTTCAATGCGGATGTGGTGGATCTATCACCTGAATTCGTGTTAATAGAGGGGGGCGTCAATGATGTAAATAGCAGTAATTACAATACCTCAAATATCCTTGCCAATTGGGAATCT
>JAPMTR010000112.1 GCA_026552975.1 Candidatus Methanoperedens sp. | reverse complement strand
CTGAAATAAAGCCATTACGACCAAAAATCAGCTAAATTCTTGAAGGCACTGAGTTGCCTGCCAATGGTTTATGTTTTTGGGTGGGAAACTTGGGTTGAAATTAGAAGGGATTATATTAAAACAAGATGTATTTTGAAAGATGCCTCCTCGGAGTTGTCTATCATGAGAAAGGTGAACATGAAAGTGCAATCCATATGTATAAGACTGCTTTGAAACATTTTTCCGAGGATAAAAAAGAGACCGGAAAATATCGATAAATGCAAAAAAGCTTCATATCGAAAATATTAATATAATGTAAATATATCTGTGGGTAAAATATAATATAGGAATCATTATGAAGAAACTTGATATCAACCAGCTTGACGACAGCGATGAGGAATTAGCAGAAATTCTCATTTCCTCCGGCCTGAGCAGACCAGTTGCCAGAACCCTGGCATATCTTCAAAAAGTGGATACGGCTACATCCATTGACCTTGAAAGGGCAACAGGATTGCGCCAGCCTGAAGTCAGCATAGCAATGAGGCAGTTAGATTCGTTTGACTGGATCGAAGAAGATGAAGAAAAGAAACCGGGTAAAGGCAGACCGAATAAGGTATATTCGCTTAAAGTTAGATTTAAGGATATAATCGCGCACATTGAAAAAGAGCAGAAAAAAACAATTGATGATGGAATGACATCGATCAAGCGGCTGAAAGAACTGGTTCGGGATTAAGTTTCATAATTTTATCATCTCTGCAACCCTATTCCTACAGAAAACACACTGGAGAAGCTTGGTATTTACATTATGTAATTTGTGGAAAGTTTTGAATTATTTTCTCTATAATCATTTACCCAATTTACATCGATGAAAAGTTTGCTATAATTCCCGGAATCGATATGCCAATTTCCTAAAAAAATTTTGGCGACGAACCAACTATGATAAATAAGTCGTTTTCCTAAAGTTTCTGACCAGGAAAAACGCCAGGTACCCTGGGCAACCTGCATACAGTAAGCCCAACCCGCTGGCAAAAAAATTAACCCGGCTCGTTGAAACTTATATTTGAAAACATTCCGAATCATCCACCCGCCAGCAGGCGGCGCAAGATCATCTCCTGATCGGGCTTTAGCCCCATTTATCCGCCGTCAACAGACGGCGCGCTGTTCCCTGAAAGAAGATATGCCTGAAAAAGCGATGGATATATTGATGCTCTCGGAGCTAATTTGGGTATAATCTTGGAAAAATGCTATTTAAGCATGTACCAATTATTGAATACTGTAGAGGATAACACATAACGCTTTAACAAGATTCACTTCCTATCCTATCCACAATCTATCCAAGAACTCTTGAAATCCTCTACCTTTTCTATTCATCTATTCCTTCGATCCAATCTATTATTACTCACGCCCTGCCATGATCCAGTAACAAAAAAATTAACAATACCTGAAAAACCTGACGCGCCATTTCCAGCCAAAACCCATCATACCGGCTCCCACCTGTATCCATAGGACACACCGCCGGGCAGGAGATTCAGGACCACGCTATCGCAGGCTTTCGGATCGTTGAACACAAGCATGCGCCTGAAACCATTGCAGCACTTCGCAGCATCTTCTTCAAACAGCCAGGCATGCCGACCAGACTTGCATTTGTGCGTCATACTCTCACCTCGTCCTGGAACTCTTCGAACGGCTTTGCCTCCTCACCTGAAAGGATGGACTTCAGGCAATAGTCACCATACTTTTCCCTGAGCTCCTGGTCTTTATGCGTCAAAAGATAATTGGTCATGGAGATCATGCCTCCACGCGCAGCGCTTTTGCGATAGTATCATAACCTGCCTTCACGAGATCCGGACGCTCGGTAACAAGCTGGTTCATCCGTCTGCATGCTTCAATGATCATGGCCCGTTTGATCATATCCACGAGCAAGAAGCGATGGCAATTACCCACGCGCTCAAAGCACACAAGATAAACATCTTCAGTCTTTGCAAGCTCCCCGATACGCAGCATCTCAGCTCTCGATACAGGATTATCCATCTCGTGTATGAACCGCGAGATATATCCTTCCCAGGTCATCTTTCCAGCTTTATACTCGTTCAGCATATCCCACGAAGGAGATAGCACGCTTCCTGCCCTGCGAGTAACATCGATGATTACAGCGTCAGGATCCGCTCTTCTGAGATTCTCAATATTTCCTAAGTACGTTTCTTTTAAACTCATATAAATTCCTAAATTACCGATACCTCGATAATTCGCCACACAAAATTTTATTTAAAATTAGAATAATATGCAGGAATAAAACCCCAAACGTGCAGTTTATTTTTCAGCGGATCTGGAATGGTTAATTATTTATCGTGAGAATTATAGATATATTAACGATGTACAACGTTGAGGAATTCAAAAATCTATATCCGGAGATGTTTGCACAAACATCACCAACTGACATCATTATAGGCGTCCTTATTTTAGCATCTCTTTTCATAATTCCCTATCTTTACATCAAATTCCTGGAGGACAGGGTGACATCATTCATGGGAAACAGGCTTATCCCTTTTATAGAATTCAGGTTGAGATTAAAAAGGATCATAGATATTCTTCATCGAATACTTGAGATCCCGGTTTTTAGCGATCCCAGGTCAAGGATTTAAACGATTCTTCTATATCCACACCTGTGACCAACCTTCCACAGGCGCGCAGTCACACGAAAAAAGGAGATGCAAGATGTGAGAAGAGAGATCTGCGGGAAAGAATTAAAAACGGACAGTCAGAAATTTGAAAATATTTAGAAAATATTTATACTACACAAGACAATATTAAATATGCATTATGAAAAACGGGGAAACATAATGCATGTAATATCGGGAGGAATTATATGAATATATTTAAAATCAATGAATCAATAGTTCTAGGATTGGTGATATGGCTGTCGCTAAGCATTGTATTGGGTTCGGCCGGCACCCTTACTTCTGTAAAGGTAGCAGCTGCACCGGTCATAGATGGCACGCCTGAAGCATTATGGAACCAGGCAACAGCCATGACGGTGAATGTAGCTGGCGGAGCAAATACCGGTTCGCATGTAGTGACTCTGAAAAGCATTTATACTGATGACTCGGTATATTTCCTTGCGGCATGGAATGACCCGACAGAAAGCTTAAGGCGTGAGCCCTGGGTCAAACAGGCAAACAATACATGGAAGCAGCTCAAGGATCCAGATGATAAAGGTGGAGACAACAACAAGTACTATGAAGATAAGTTCGCTCAAATCTGGAACATAAACTCTCTGGGATTCGATAAAACCGGGTGTTTCTCAACATGCCACGCTGGAGAGGCTGGAAAAGCATATGGTAATAAATATACTGCAAACCCTGGTGAAATGGCGGATATCTGGCATGCAAAACTTGTACGAACAAATCCATCAGGTTATATAGATGATCAATATCTGGATTCCACACGTTACGATAAGGACAAAGCACCAGATGCGGGGAGGAAGAGTGATCCCGGACTCGTTCCTTATTATACAAATATCAATGCAGCCAATACTGCCCCGAACTTTACATCCGCAGACCAGCCCGCTCCGCCCTATTGGATTATTGATGCCGAGAAGCAGCCCTTCAAGGATACATACAAGGCTAATGACGAAATAGCCGCAATCATATCGAGACCTCCAGATGGGGACAGGGCGAATATAATGGCCAAGGCTGTATATGCTGATGGCAAGTGGACGATGGAATATAGCAGGAAGCTGACAACAGGGAGCCAGTATGATGTGCAGTTCTCAGACATGAAAAAGGAGTATTCCTTTGGCACTGCGATCTTTGATGGTGCACAGGTAAGGCACAGCTATGAGACTGGCGTGAGCAAGCTGGTATTTGCCGGGCAAGCCACCCCAACACCAACTTCAACTCCAATTCCGGTGGCAACAAAGAAGACACCGGCTTTTGAAGCGCTACTAGCTATTTCAGCGCTGTTCGCGGCAATACGGGTCAACAGAAGGTAAAACAATACCTTCTTTGTTTTCATTTTTAAACAATCACGCATTTGACCAACCGCCAGCATGCACGGCGTCAGATGAAAAGAGGATTTCACGATGTGAGGAGATTGATTGCCGCTCTCAGGAAAAATATATAGGACGAGTCAGTGAGGAAAGAATAGATAACGGACGGACAGAAAAGAAAAGAGGAGAGGTATCATAGACCTCTCTTGAATTTGTCGAACAAGAATTTCACAGACGATGTGGCACTATTGAACTTCCTGGCGGTCGCTCTTAAACTGAGACCTTCCTTGAAAGCTTCTCTGAGGGCCAGTTTCTCTGCTTCACTGAATGTCCTATGATGCTTCATGGGGCTATCATCTGTAACTTTTCGAACGAAAGTAGGAGAGTGCCCGGTGAGTTTTGCAACCTCCTTATTATTGAAACCTTTTTCCTTCAGCTCTTTTATACGATCTCTTTCTTCCAGGGAAACTCTTAAGAATTTTCTGGTCGATAGATTTTCGTGCGTTACCGACATGATGATATTACGGATCACGTCATGGTGTCTGTCAAACTTCTTACCGATCTTGATTGAAGACATACCATTTCGATATAATTTCAGGATTTCTGTTTTAAGTTCATCCGTTACCGGTCTATGCCTCTCTCGTTTAATGTTGGTTTCCATGATCCTCATTGATTGATATATTTGAGAATCTGCAATGTCGTATTTCGCAACGATTTCCTTGATCGACATTCCTGCAGCATAGTCTGAAATAATCCCATTGCGTTTTTCATCCGATAGAGGACGCCATCGTCTAATAGCAGGCCG
This sequence comes from Candidatus Methanoperedens sp., assembly GCA_026552975.1. GTDB lineage: Archaea > Halobacteriota > Methanosarcinia > Methanosarcinales > Methanoperedenaceae > Methanoperedens. The sequence goes on along the minus strand of JAPMTR010000112.1, from coordinate 7,285 downwards.
GTCTATTCCCAGGATCTTATAGGCAAGCATGTAAAGGCGATATTGAATTTCTGAGCCACTCTGTCGAATAATAAACGTTGAAGGATTTCCTCCTGCCAGAGTAATTGCTCTAACTCTCTTTACTTGCCACAAAGCCGGAGTTTTTGCTTCATGCAAAGGGCTGCAATGCTGGATGTTAGACCACGAAGCCTGATAAACAGTTCCGAATTGGTCGTAAAGTTCTTCTTGCGGTTCAGCGTAAGCTACGCTCGTGTAGGTTTTTACTAAGGGAAACATACATGCCTCATTTGGCGATCGCATGACTCCGAATCCTGTGATCGCCTGCGATTTTGAGTTTTTAACTCACAAAATCAAATTTTATTTAAAAATGAGGCGTCCACTGTTCCCGCCGCAACAGCGGCGCGCTACCCATCCGCAGATGGCGCAAGACATGCTGATCAGTGTATGGGTAAAACCCAGCGCCCGTCTGGTAGAATTGCAGAAAAATCGAGAACGGAACCAAAAAAAAAGAGAATCTTGAGCGCGCCTGCGGCGATACATCAAAAAAAAGGTTTCATTTCCCCACTTCTTTGACATATTGACTGACAGCCTCAGCCACCATTGCCGTGATTGATTTTTTTGTGGCTTTCTTTCTCTTATACAGGGCTGCCATATCTTCCTCAGCAATCCTGTTGCCCACCCAGCTGTACCGTGTATAGCTCATAGGTGCTCACCTGCATCCTTCAGCTGCTTTTCGATATCCCTCATCTCATCGACATAATCCCACCAGGCTTCCATCGATGACAGATCCAGTGGGCTGACTATAGGTGCTTCCCTGGCGCGCTTGATGAAATGTTCTCTAATCTTTTCCCGCTCTGATCGAGCGAATGGTTTAAGTGGTTTTGATTCTCTATTCATAGGTACTGCCTCCGAATAAGGCGATGAAGCGCACTTTTGGCACTCGCGGGATTCAACCTCCCTGCGAATGCTTGCGCTTTTGAGTTTTTAACTCACCAAAACCAATTTTATTTAAAATTCACCTGCTGCTTGTTGATTTTCCTTGTGATGAGACATTGCTCCAAAATAAATTAAAAATTATCTGTGAACACTCAGTAACCTTTAAATTCAGTATGATTATCATAATAAATAAATAAAGGCACCTCATATCTGGGATTATGCCTTTTCTTGAAGGAGATTTTAATGGCACACATTATGCATGTTCAAACAGTTCTTGTGGTTGAGGATATCGAAGCTCTGAAACTAAAAACCGGAGAAACAAATACCAAAGACGCTCTCGCTAAAGCTGTCCAGCATTACCTCGAATGTGAATATACTAAAGTAGAGGATATGTGGACCAAGAAGCTTGAAAATGTCGTTAAGAAAAGAACTAAAGACATATCTTCAGACGAAAAATAAAACCACTTTTTTCCGCAGAACATGAACAGAAGAGCACATCTCCGACGCGCCAGCGGCGATAACTCGGAGCAGAAATAGTGTGGGTGAGGGCAACAGCCCGAAAGCCTGCAACTGCAGGCGTCCCGCACGGAGCGAAGCGACAGATCATCAGATGGCTAAAATCAGAAAACCCGGCGAGTATAATCCACAAAACCCGCCATGCCTCTTATTCCAGAAACTCCCACCGTAATTTTCAGCGTAATCCGGCGCGCCAGATGTCTGTTGTTTGAGGAAGAGGGTGTTAAAGCAGACCCAACCCATCAAGTTCTATAACTACCTTCTCGACTGCTGCTTCTGCATCCTCTGGTTTCTTACCGCCTGTTATCACAATTTTACCAGAGCCGAACAATAGCATGACCACTTTGGGGGTGGCCATCCTGTAAACAAGACCTGGGAATTGCTCAGGTTCATATTCGATATTCTCAAGCCCAAGACCTATAGCTACCGCATTGAGGTTGAGCACCCTTCCAAGATTTGCGGATGCAACGATATTCTGTATCTTAATTTCAGGCTGATCAGTGATCTGGGTACCCATTTCTCGTATTTTATCAAACACTTTTGCAAGGCCAGTGTATACATCTGCAATACTTTTTGCCCCTGTACAAACGATCTTACCACTGCCAAAAATGAGAGCTGCGGTTTTCGGGGATGTTGTCCTGTAAACAACACCAGGGAATCTTTCTTTGTTATACTCTGCTCCTTCAAAAACGGTGATGACTTGATTCAGGTCAAGTTTTGCCCCAATAGCCGTAGATGCAACAACATTTTCTATTTTTATAGACTTCTTTGGTTCCGTAGTGTTAACCATATTCTCATCTTTATATAGGGTATTTAAAGCTTTATATGTTGGGATGCACTTTCCGGATTTCTAGCCAATTATCGTTACGTATCTGGAATCATGAAAACCACATGTCTGTGAGAGACGTTTAAAAATTAGCATTATAATAATAACAGTTATACTGAGCATAAATATTTTAAAGCACCTATATATATTATCAAATTATTAATATTATTCTATCTCGGATAGATCAATAGGAAGCCCCTAATTTCAGCAAGGATGGTGAGGCTCCTCTCGCCACTTGCTGCAAAATAGATTAGTGAAGTGACATGAAAAATCTTGAAGTTAAACAGTTTGGGAAACCATGAGTGATTATACACTTGGCATTAAAGAATTGGATAATGCCATCGGCGGAATAAGAAAAGGCTCAAATATCATGCTGATTGGCCCACCAATGAGCCAAAAAGAAGTTATTCTGAAATATATACTGTATCATGGAACAGCGATAAATGACAATGCAATAATAGCAGTAACTACTCGTGAACCAGCGACAGACATTCTGGAATGGTTCAAAGAGAACCAATTAGTACTTCCACTGTCAAGGATCGGGATTATTGACTGCATCACAAAATCGGTTGGTAGGGATGCATTAGAGACCGAAAATATCAAATTTGCTAGCAGTCCCGCGGATTTGACGGGAATAGGAGTAAGGATAAGCCAGTTTTTAGAGGATTTCTTCATGAATAAGAAAATCCCGAAAATCCAGCTTCATATCAATTCACTTTCTGCAATATTGATGTATTCAAATATCCAGACCGTTTTCAGGTTCATGCATGTTTTTACAGGGCGAATCAAGGCAGCTGGAGCCCTGGGAATATTTGTAGTGGATAGCGGCATGCATGACGATCCTACAATAGCGACATTAAAACAACTTTTTGATGGGGTTATTGAGATCAAAGAGGAAAATGATAGGAATTATATAAGAACTGTTGGCCTGTCATCAAAACCCACTCCCTGGCTTGAATATGAGATCGAGGCAGGAAAACTGAGAATTATCCAGTGACCGATGAAAATGAATTGAGCATGCGCATCAAGGAGAGAACGTGAGATACATGGGGGATGTGGCTCCGCGATCGAAAAACTATGGAAGCGATCTGTGGGGAACAGCACGTAACCCACTTTTTATTGGTTGCACGGAGCCATGTTGCTTAAGACGGTTTCATAATATATATTACTATTGTATTACTATTGTAAAATGAAAAGATAGAAACTTCATTAAAATTGAAACAACATGTATCTACCTTCTTTTTGCTCCTTAAGTTGGGTTTGTTCAGGATTTCGGGATTGATTCTATTATCCGATAGGTGAATTCCGGTACTATCCTTTTTGCTATTTTCTCGATATAGTTCTGTGCCGCTATGCGTGTTTTAAAGCCAGGCACTGATATGTTGTTCCATTCTACGAAATACATAAGATTTGTCCCCCATAGATCCCCCGGAGGAAGTGGTCAAGGCAACTCTGGTCAAAGAATCCGGGGGCATGGAGCTATGTTGCCTTAAGACGCGCCCATATTATATATTACTATTGTATTACTATTGTAAAAAGACACTTCCTGTCCCTTTTTCGCATGAACCGGTCGTCCTGCGGGGGTGAGATGCCGCAGCATCGAACTTGCGAAGCCCCCGCGCCGATGTGTGCCCGCAGGCGCGCTGAGGCAAATCATTAGATGGATCTTGTTCTGGTGTCGCGCCGTGGTTTAATCACTATTGTGTTTGATGCGCCGAGTTCTATGGAATATCGCATCCCTGGAGAGATGAGGGGCAAACGGCGCCTAGATAATCTCTCCAAAAATTATGGTACCTGCATTGAAGGAAAATTGTTATATGTGAAGCATAAATTATTAAGAATGATTATGAATAGCTCAATGAAAGAACACTGGGATGAAATTTATGCGGCATTAGATGCAGATGAGCTGACCTGGTACGAAGAAATACCTGAGCCCTCTATCAAATTACTATCTAAATGTCACATAAATACAGACGAGTCAATATTAGATGTGGGGGCAGGTTCATCAACATTTGTTGATTACCTCGTTAATCAAGGATTCAAAAATATCATTGCTACAGACTTAAGTGAAATTGCTTTGAACAAGCTAAAAGAAAGATTAGATGAAGAAAAAGCCTCCTTAGTAAGATGGATAGTAGATGATATTACTCAGCCAGTTCATATCCAAAATTTGAGAGATATTGCTGTTTGGCACGACAGGGCAGTTTTACATTTCTTATTAGAAGAAGAACAGCAACAACAGTACTTATCCACGTTACAGAAAGTGATTGGAAAAGGTGGTTATGTTATTATTGCTGCCTTTTCATTAGAGGGAGCAAAAAAATGTAGTGGCTTAAATATTAAAAATTATGACCAAAACATGTTGGCAAAATTCTTAGGAGAGGATTTTAGCCTGCTTGAATATTTCGATTATAAACATTATATGCCTTCGGGCGAACCAAGACCATACATATATACCTTATTTCAAAAAAATTAAATTGGCAAGGCTATTCAGACACAGGGAGTAGGCTCCGCGAGAGATAAACATGAGGTGGTGGACTGGGTAGACAACGCGCGCCCGTATGATGATGGAACAGGACTCTCGGTAGTTCAAAAAAGATCATCCCGTGGGGATTACTGTATCCGGGATGGTTATTGTTAGCCGCTACCACGCCGCGAAGATGAGATGAACGACAGATCACCGGGTTAAAAGACCCCATCTTGCGGTTGTATTCTATCCCGAAAATTTGATATTTTTGATATCAATCTTCATAAGATCCATATTGTTCTGGAGATTCTCCCCTTGAATCAATAATCTCCGGCTCACCGGGTTTTGTACCTTCAGTGCGTATTTCTTCAAGTTTCACTCGAAAACTCCACACATCACCATAATCAAATAGATATAAAATAACCTGCCCGATAAATAATCCTAGTTCACCAATAAATACTTCATCAACATTGGGCGATGAAATTCTCATCTTTGACCTGATTTTTCCATCCATACAAAAGCAATAAAGATGATCATTATCAAAACCATATGCGCTTTGAATTGAATCATGAAGGTCAAGCAGCGTATGATCTGAAGATAACTTAATGCGCCGCCACACACTTCTATTCAGAGATACTTTGAATATATATGTTCCATCCATAAATTTTTACTCCTCACGGGGAAGTGTCTTTTCCAGTTCTCCACTAGCAACAAATTGGACAAATGGTAGAAGGAAGAATGGTTTCCCAGGTTCGTAAAGCACTTTAATATCGGTTTTTGGCTTATATCCTTTTTGGGTTCCAGTAAACGGAATGGAGGATAGACGGTATCATTAGTTGGAGTAAAGTTTTAATAAGCGCAGACAAATTATCTATTTAATAAAAAGAGAAATGGATATGACCAATATAAAGAAGCCTGCAAATGTTAACATTTACCAGATGAAGGTAACACTGGAGGATATCAGTCCACCGATATCGAGAAGGATTCAGGTTACAAACGATACTACACTGGGCAAACTTCACAGTATACTGCAGATAATCATGGGGTGGAATAATTACCATCTTCATGAATTCGTTATTGATGGGGTATCTTATGGTGTACCAGATAAAGAGACTATGTTTGAAAATGAGAAAAATGTAAGATTGAGTAAGGTAGTTTCCGAAGAAAAGACCAAGTTTGCCTATATCTACGATTTTGGAGATTACTGGCAACATAAAATCCTGATTGAAAAAATCCTTCCGCTGGAACCGGATATGCAATACCCGATATGCATTAAAGGCAAACGCGCATGTCCCCCTGAGGATTGCGGCGGAGCTGGTGGATATGAAGAATTTCTAAAAACAATTCAGGATCCCAATCATCCAGAGCATGATGAAATGCTGGAATGGGCAGGTGGCAGTTTTGATCCAGAAGCTTTTGATATCGATGAAATTAATCGGGATTTGAGAAAAATCAGATGAAGATGTTGGAAAATTAATTAATGAGCGGTAAATTATCATATTTATCCCAATGGGTCACTGGACAATATCTATAATGCACGGTTTTGCCAATTATATGCACAACTGCATAACTTGACTGATACACGGTTTTGTGGATTACTTGCACCAAGCGTACATGGGATGTACTGATTCTCGCCCGCCTCATTATGTGATTATGTGCGGTTGTTCCATTTACGAGCACAATAGCCAGCCATTTTTTGGGGATATTCGGGCGAGTGGCTGGAATATACACTTGGGGACTGACACTCTGCTCTTTTCAGTACTCATCTATGTTCAATGTGAATTTGCATAGAGCTTAGTCTCCATAGATTTACAGCAGCAAAAAAAAGAGAAACTGGACTATGGATATTTTACTGTTTGGTAGCAAGGAAAATAGTGCAAAAGTCCCGTTGAATGAATAAAAAAAGTTTATATTACTTAGATATTACAATAGTAAGATAATAGTTATATACAATCAATTCTAAGTATGGCATAAAGGTGTTTTAAATGTCAATACAAGGAAAAACAAAAGTATCAGGATTTGGTTATGGGGGAATGCAGATACACGTTCCAGCAGCCGTAAGGAAAGATTCACAAAACCCCATAAATATGGGTGATATGGTGATGGTGACAATTGACGGAGATCGGTTAATTGTGCAAAAGATTTCTTCTATTACACCTGTAATTAATTCAAGTAAATAGGGTGGGGATACTCTATGACAATGGCCTGTGAATATGTAATCAAAAGGCAGAGGCAATACCTGGACATGCTCCAGGCGATATCAAGGAAGCCAATCTTAATGAAGATCCGAGAAGGCACAACACCAGAAGGCGCTGACTATGACGAGTATATGTGGGTCGATTACAAGATGCGGTGGAATAAGGTTACTGTTCCAATCTACACTAGGACAATTTTAACAAATGAAGTGTGCTTTGACCCGGATGTCAAAGAATGGCACGTTCTAAAACCCAAGTTTCCCACCCAAAAACATAAACCATTGGCAGGCAACTCAGTGCCTTCAAGAATTTAGCTGATTTTTGGTCGTAATGGCTTTATTTCAG
>JAPMTR010000053.1 GCA_026552975.1 Candidatus Methanoperedens sp. | reverse complement strand
TTGTAACCCTGACCTGATAATCGGTTCCCGGGGTCTGGGTCACTGGAATTGTCCAGCTATAAGAGCCATCATTTTCAGTGGTTAAGTTGATAATGCCAGATACTCCCGATTTTAGTAGTTCTATCTTGACATCAGTTCCAGTATTTCCGGAAGAGCTCCAGATTATCATATGGGTTGTTCCTATTGCCCAATCCTCTGCCCCATTGGGGGAAGTTACATTGATAGATATAGGGGTAGGTGGAAGAGCATTTCCTGTACTTACTTTTCGGATATATACCTGCCATGTTCCACTTCGATCATCCTGATATACAACATATAATCCTCCACCCGCTACTGCTGCACCTCCAGGGCCGTGGCGATCTATCCCATCATGCTGATTTCCTGCATCTGCAAATAATATCGGTTCGATTATGCTGCCATTGCCATCTATGGCTAGAACACGTCCTTTTTTATCTTCACCAGCAAATATAGCATAAGCTCTGCCATTTTCTACCAGGTCTCCTGCTGCAACTACGGATTTACCTATGGCTGGAGAATTCCATACGATCTTTGAAGGACCACCGATACGTGTATGGAATACCTCTTTTGGCTCAAGAGATCCTGCATCTTTTGAGAAACCATAGAAATCCCCTCCTGCCCCAGTAGCTACAGAAATGCCTTCCATAAATTTTTCAATGTTTGTATCTGATGGTTTTGGTAATGATGCAGCAATATTTAATACACCAGATTCAGAAACGGTCCAGTGACTTATACTAAGTACTTGTCCACTGAATATATGAGGTATATTACTGTTATCTACAACAATATCCCCAAAACGGTCATTTTCCCAACCAGATATGTCTTTTGTTAATTCAATATTGGGCAAACCAGCGACTTTATTTATTCTATTATATTGTCCCCTTGGCAACGTACCGCCTTTAATATTTTTCCAGAATACAACATGTGCACGATTATTTGAATCAACATCAATACGAGGCATCATTGCCCTGTATGGAGAGTTTGGATTAAGATTAACAGCAGACTTCCATACACCTGATACCCTTCGTGAATAACCTATATAGGAAGAAGCAGTTGTGTTCTTTTCCCATACAACATGTACATCACCATCACTTGATACTGCTATTTGCGGCCCCCATATCTCACCTGATGATACCAATTCTTCAGATCCTAATGATCCGGTTGTTGGATTGTAAGATCGGTACCTTAATCCATTATTTACATAAACAATATGCATAGTCCCATCAACCTGGGATGTTGCTATACCTGGATGCTGTCCAATACCAATATTTATCTCTGCTCCTAAAGTAAATGATGATGTTAATATTGGAGAACTCATGCATTTCACAAAATAAGTGCCATGGGATAAATCTATAGTAAAATCCAGGCTTCCATTTGCAGATGTTCTTGATTCAATGAGTGTATTATTTCGTAATTCACAAGTTAGATTTGCTTCTATATTGCCAATATTAAACCTATCGACAATGCCGCTGTTGACAGTAAAGTTCGCTAATTCTCCCGGGGATGGTATATTGTAGCTCACATTAGCAGCCCCTGTTTTAGATGCCATCCTCCATGAAGTATTGATCGCATTGCTCAGATTTGCGCTATAAATAATTGTCCCGTCCGACTGTATCAAATTATATAGTCCTTGCTTTCCATGGATGAACCTGAATGAATCTTTTATAGCCTGTGCAATTCTTTCATGACCTGCAGAGTTAAAATGTAA
>JAPMTR010000052.1 GCA_026552975.1 Candidatus Methanoperedens sp. | reverse complement strand
ATTCATTCCGAACATAGCCAAATAGAAAAATTGATGATCAATATTAGATAAAAAATAAATGTTTTATAAAAAGGAATAAATGCTAGGCCGAATAGTTACCAGAAAATAACGATGTCATCAGCGTATCGGAGGAGCAAATACCCATAGTCCCCCATTCTTCTGTCAAAGTGATTCAAATAAATATTCGACAGCAGAGGACTGATATTTCCTCCCTGGGGAGTACCTTCTATACTCTCCTCAAATACATCATCATTCATTATTCCACTTTTAAGGAAAGATTCTATAAGAGAAAGAACTCTGCCATCTGCGACCTTTTCGCATACAAGATCCATCATTATTTGATGGTCAACATGGTCGAAGAATCCCTCAATGTCGGCATCCACTACCCAGTGGTAGCCTCTTCTAATGAATACTTCACCCTTCCTGACTGCCGCATGGGCATTAGTGTTAGGTCTGTATCCATGGCTTTGTGGCAGGAATATTTCTTCAAAGATCGGTTCAAGTACGTTCTTTAATGCCTGTTGAACTACTCTGTCCCTTACTGTGGGTATCCCAAGTTTTCTCATCTTGCCGTTGTCTTTCGGAATTAATACTCTTAAGACCGGCCTGGGTTCATAACGTTTTTCTTTGAGTAGTCTCTGTATTTCATTTAAGTTTTGTTGCAGATTTTGTTCAAATTGTTCAATGGTTATTCCATCTACTCCAGCACTTCCTTTATTTGCTTTCACACTTTTCCATGCTTGTACAAGGTTCTTCTCGCTCCATACTTTATGTATCAGAGCAAATTCCTTGAATTTATCATGGTATTGCTGATTCCACTTTTTCATCTTTGTCTCCATCGGTTTTGGTTTCCAGCAGTTATTCCATTATCTTCACATACATTTACCAGATAGCGCTTTATTGCCATTTTGACTGTGCTTACTTTTCTGGTGTTTTCTTTGAATCCGATTGATGTTATCGTGCTGTTCACCTCAACTCTTTCCAAATCTAGAACCCCTTTGCTGGGTCAGGTTTTATCCTCGTATAGTCGCCTCCTGTACCCTGCGGCACAGGTTCTATATGTCCTCGGCCTGACCTTCATTGCTACTATGGGTTCGTCGGACTTCTCATAACGCATTGCTTCGGCTTTCCCATTAGGTTATACCTATGCTACCTGTTTCCTTTCGATGGAATCCAGTTACCCAGAAACGTGTAGGGTTTGTATCCAGCTTCAAGGAGGACGTTATGAGACCTCCCCCGGTCACACAAGAGAGCATTCTCAACCATCCCTACCGTAACCACCCCAGCGTTCACTTACTGCTCAAGCTTCCATCTACTCGAGGGATGTCGCATCGCGCTAAGGCCACTTTCGGTTCACATGTTGTTTAGGGCTGTGGTTGACGATACTTGGGTACTCCGCACCATATCTTGCGATATCGCACTACCCTTTCTCTTCATTCGGGAGCAGACCCAAATGGAGGGATTTTAACCCGCGGACACCAATGTTAGTGCTCACGCCGTAACATTCTCTTCAAATGTCCTGTTATTATACTTTCTTTCTTGTGCTTCGAGGCACGCTCGAGGACGACACCCCCAGGGTGGGGTGTCGCCCGCAGATGAGTGACCGAAAGGGGGTTTAAGGGGGACAGCGGAATGTCCCCCTTTCTTAGCTGTAGCTGTTGATTTTTCACCATAGCGTCAAGTTAGTCTTGGGACATTTTAAATATATTACTTATTATTTTATTTTGTAGGTTTCTCCCACTCAAGAAAAACACAAAATAATCAA
>JAPMTR010000111.1 GCA_026552975.1 Candidatus Methanoperedens sp. | reverse complement strand
GCATTTAAGTCCTATGCATGCATATATTACTTAAAAATTCTAATTTCAATGTATTAAAAATATGCACAGGATGAATTGCATGAGAAACACTAAAGATTCTAAAATAGAAAAATCCAAAGCCAAAAAGCAAAAAATCAATAGAAACAAGCTCAATAAGCCCTCTTTTAAACCAGATGTAATCGAAGAAGATTTTTGCACATTGTTCTCCAAAGAATGGACAAAAAATGCAGCAAAGATCTCTGGTCTAATCAAAAGAGAAAGAAAAATAGAAGCGTTTGTAATGCTTACAGTTCTTGTTTTCAGTTTCGGCACTCATCTTCCGCGAAATATTGCGAACATGAAACGAAAGTATGAAAAAGCATCAAAAAAAGATATTGTTGATAGCAGTTGGTACGAGAGATTCACACCTGAACTTGTTGAGTTCCTAAAACTCTGCGTAACTCATGCCATTGAACAACTTGCTCAAGAACAAAATAAAATTCTTAGTGAAAAACTTGCTAAATTCAAGGATGTGCTGATCCAAGACAGCACTATAATCAGATTGCATAAATCCCTCGCCAAGAAATTTCCTGCAGCTCGTTCCAGAACAGTAGCAGCTGGCGTTAAAGTAAGTATGCTTGTAAGTGCAGTCGCCAGTGGTCCAAAAAACATCGGAATATTTGCTGAAAGAGCTAATGAATTGAAAACCTTACGGATAGGCCCATGGATCAGAGACAGAATTCTTCTTATCGATCTTGGTTTTTTCAAACATCAACTCTTTGCAAGGATCAAAGATAATGGTGGGTTCTTCGTATCCAGGCTTAAGGCAAGTTCTGACCCTCTCATCGTGGAAGTACATAATGTCTGTCGGGGGAACAGTATCGATGTAAAGGGAAAATACATGAGTGAAATTCTGTCAAAATTGAAGAGACAGATACTTGATGTTGAAGTTGAGATATCTTTTAAAAGACGTAAATACAATGGAAAAGAGAAATTAGATACTGAACGGTTCCGATTGGTAGCGATTTTTAATGAAGAGGAAGAAAAGTACCATGTCTATCTTACTAATATTTTAAATGAAGATCTGGGGTCTGAAGATGTTGCTAAACTTTATGGAGCTAGATGGGATATTGAACTAATCTTCAAAGAACTTAAAAGCAGATATGATCTCGATGTCATTAATACCAAGAATCCGCAAATTATAGAAGCTTATATCTGGATTTCAATTCTTACGCTTTTAATTAGCAGACGAATATATAATCTTGTTCGAAAATACAGTCCCAAAGAGAAGATTGTTCGTTATACGCAGTTGAGATGGAGTACTATTTTTACTGAAAATGCAAGTGATCAGCTTACTCTTATACTTCGATATTACGGAATTGAAAGAACTTTTGAAACTGTCATGAATGTTTATCAGAGCCATGCCCTTGATCCTCATGTCAATAGAGAGCGATTTAGGGCGGAATGGTGGTCTTAACCGATGACCAATGAACTCAAATTCCATTGATTTCATAATGCCATTTTTATAGATTTTCTTTATCATTTTTTTAGTATCCTGGATCAGAAAAAAAGGTCTTTCAACCTTGTTTCCATACCTCCGATCGCTAAATGTCCTGAGGGATATATAATTTTTATGGTAATATAATTTTAATAATTTAAAATCTAAATCAAAAACCCGAACCGGATGATCAAATAAAATAAAGCAATTAAAAAATTCGAATAACTATTATTCAAGATTATCTTTTAAAATCTGAAAAACAAACAGCAAATATCAAAGTCAAAAGATAATGTTAACTTCAGAAATTAAAAATCATGTCATATCTCTTTCCCACAATAAAATGAGATCATTTGAGCAGGGATATAAACCCAGGCATTGCCAATCTTGTATTCATAAAATTCTGGATTTTCTACTTCCTCCTCTTTCTCTCCTATTGTATAAGTGAGTGGCTGCATGATAGACCACAGATCAGCCTCAGGACGTCTTGAATTCCCGATTATTTTACCAGCATTGTCTTCAAGCATTCTCCATGAAACCCAGGGCAAATTTGTTTCCTGGATAGAATATTTCATGAAAATCAAGATCTTTTTAAGCTTATCGTCTTCATTCGAGAGAAGTTCTTTTAACTTATCATCTGATACCTTTTTTGAAGTCACCGTTTTTCTTGTCATGGTTATAATCTCTTGTTAACTATGAATGTTAACTTTTGGTTTTGACAATCCATATTATCCTATATCCATATTTAAAAATTTCCATTCTTAACTTCAAAAAACCAGGATCATTCTATTATCTCCGCAATAACATCAGACACCTTGCTGACCTGGTTACAGCTGACAATGGCAAAGTTTTCAAAAACGGTCTTAAAATCCTCCTTTGAAGCCAATATAGCCCCATCGTAATCCCTCTGCCTCTGGTATTTGTTCAATAAAGCAGTTGCAAGAAGCATCTCAAAAATAATGTTCTGCATATCTGCGCTAATGCCATCATTGAATTTGAGGTTAAAATTAAAAACAACCTTTTCTTTTTTAGATTTGAGTTCTTTGAATATCGCCCTGCATATCTTCACTTCGGGATATTCTGCATATTTTTCCTCACACTTTTGCCGTCTCTTTTGTAATTGATCTGAAATGCTCTTCAATCTGTGCTCATTTGCCTTGATACCGATCTTCAGGCTGCGTTTATCAACCGCATAATAACCAATATCAGCAACTTCTGTGAACCACCAGGTCAGTCTTGGCGGGACTTTCAAGACTTCACCTTTACCCATGGAGTTAACGGTCTCCTGCTCGAACCGTTCCTGGAAATCAAGGACACTATTTTTGAATATACCCAGGATATCATCGCATATTTGCACATCATCCGAAAACAATATCATGTCCGGCCCAACAGAATCTGAATGAAATAGGTCTTTATCGCCAAGGCTTCGTCGGATCCACCATTTTGTTGGAATAAGATGCAGCATTGACCTGCAGGCATGAAATCTTTCTTCGTGGCTGCCACCGATAAAGTTTATGAAAATACCATCGCTTGCAGCTATGCTGCTGCAAACTGAACTGCATAACAGGACATAACCAAAAGCCCGATCTCCGTAATGGAACTTATTCCAGGTGTCAAGAATATACCCTATCGGATCACCATTTGTCATGATATCGATAGCCTTTTTCGTTGTTTCGATGTCTGCGTCTTCGATATCCGGGCTCTTCTGGAAGCATGATTTGCATATACTCATTACTTCAGGGAAGTTCTGACGGAGGGTAACGCATTTCCAGGTCTTTTTTTCATCAATGTTATACCACTCAACTTCCGTGCGTTCAGGATCGTAATCATTTCCATATACCCTCTTTGCATAGAGCCTGAACTCTTCTAGTGTCACTTTCTGGGCTTTTAATTCGGTTGCAGTTGCAAGGATTAACCTTCGTCCTTCTTTACCATGCATTGTATCCCGTGATTGGTTTATGATCCATCTGAAACATTTTCGGCAGCCTTTGATCTTTTCATCGAGCTTTTTTAGCAGTTTGATAGTTTCAACGACATGATCGGGTAATTCTGGAAGTTGGAATGTTTCCAGATATGCTCCTTCTGGTAACTGCCATTTGTACTTCTGACCTTCCCTGTGGATCGAAGGAGGAACTACTACCTGATTCCCCTCTCCTAAGATCTCGATCCCGAAATCATGGAATTTCCAGTTCCCGATCTTATCTGTGAACTTGAAATAAACGTGCCCTCTACCTGTTATTCTGCCAGCTCGCAATGTTCTTTCAAGGATCTTCTGCTCTGGAGGAAAAAGGACATCAACCCAGTCAAGCTTATCCAGGTCAATTACCATTATGCTGCTCTCTTTTCCAAGGACAAGGCCTACGTTATTATTGGTTTTCTCAAACCATTCTTTTAATTCGGTCGTTGTGGCCTTCTTGCGTCTCTGCCAGTTATTTAAGAGAGGTCTTTTTCCGGGACTGTTTCCTGCATCCCCCGGGCCTGCGAGTGGATGGATCACCCATCCTTTTCTGGTTAGCTTAAGGGCCTCGTTGAGCTGTTCTATTCCCAAACTATCACCATTTTATTGTATCTCCTGAATTCTGCAGGTATCAGGTTTGTTCAAATGCTCAGCTCTGGCAATACTGGATATTACCTCAGCTGTCTGCTCTACGTTCAAAGTGAAAAGCGTAGAAACTCCGAAAGAAACAGCTATTGTCTTGAGGAAGCTTTGAATGAATGAAAGATTTACCGTCCGACCTGGAAAGAAAGGGTCTTCTCCTTCAATAATCAGGAGTGGGCGTTCATAGACATTTGTCATGCCCCCTATCCTGCCAGATATTTTCTCATCCTTGAAAATAGATTTAAGGATATCGTCAATTGTCAGGCGCTTGAAAGCTATCCTGTGGTTCACTATATAATCTGCGACTTTAAGTGTTGCGATCTCGATTTCAATGTCCTGGTTTTCAAGTGCCTTTACTACCCCTGACTCCTTTTCCTTTGAATCGACAACAATTTTGTAATACTTCATGTCAATACTCCAAGAATACAGGAGGCAAGGGAGAGATTGACACAATCCCTCCCGGTAGATTTTTGTATGGTTGCTGTAGCTGTGCTATTTCAGTTATGGTCGCTCTAAGATGCGCGGCACAGCCTGCTAATGGATAAATGGAATTGTATGGAATATTTCTAATTGTATTCATTTTGTCATCTTTCATAATATAATACGTACTTATTATGATGTGTTTAATCGTATAAATACTTTTATGTTATATAATACGCACGTATTTTTTATAAATCGTATTTCTTTTTTTTCGATAACTAACAGAATTTTAATCTCTCGACAAAACCTACTTTAAGACCGATCTTCCACCCGAATTCATCCTTTCTTGTATAGATGCACCCCTCTTCCTTTAATCGGGCTATGGTTGTCGGAGCATCTGCTGCACTTATCCCCGTTTCATCACAGAAGTGATATAAATCACGAAAATAGCGATATTTCTCTCCTGTTCTCTCATAGTGCTCCACCAGTACTCCTACTACTACTCTCTCTGGATCATCGATGTCTGATCGAGATGTAAAAATTGATAGGTTCAGCTGATGCGATTTTTTGGGAACTTTGTAAAGATGATTAATACTCGATTTATCTTTGATTAATACTTTATTAATACTCGATTTATCATTATTATTATTAATACTTAATATAAAAAAACCAAAAGACGTCGCGTTCCAACCCCATCGCTCTCTTCTTTCAAAAACACCTCTTTTCTCACCCAGCCAGCAATATACATTTACTGTTTTTATTGGTATTCCTGTTTGGTCAGCAATCTCCTTTGTAGTCAATCCACCGCTATTGGAAAGAACCCCTAGAATATCTATGGTTTTTCCTCTGAACTTACAGGGATTTGAAATGAAATTAGTAGGAGTAGGAGTACTGCTGGTAATTTTCGAACCTTTCCTGTCCTGATTGTTCGCGTCTTCAGACATATCTTAATCCCAATATCAAGATTCCTGACGATCTGTAACTTTTAGATACCAAAAATATAAATGAAAATGGTTCATTGTGCTTCAGTTGAGCTTACTATTGCCTTTGCCCACTCGATCGCTTTCCTCAGCATCGGATTCGTATTCTTTGCAAGTTGATATATCTCGTCCGGGGCATTGGCATACATCTGAACAAGCGGGTCATTACGGAGTTTTTCAAGTTCAGATTTTCCAGCGATCATAAATCCTTCTCTTTATTGGCCTGAGTGACTATGACGCGCTTGTTCTCTAAATCATAATCAATTTCTAAGAGTTCTCCTTTTTTCCACCTGAAGGCTATATCGATCAGGAGTTTATCAAAATATACATAGGGATACTGTTTATCGGAAGTGTTTTGTAATTTTGTTTTAGTCATAATACGTACGTGTTATAATACAAAAAATAAGGATTTATAACTTTCGGTCATGTTACAAAATGAATAAATCGATCTGAAGAAAAAATGGGGCTGTATATAAGGATAAAAGATAAATTACAAATTAATATGGATTGTAGAATAAAATTAGGATTCGTGCGAGAATTAGGATAGTCCCGGGCGGATTCGAACCGTCGTCTCCGGCTCCAAAGGCCGGAAGGATTGACCACTACCCTACGGGACTATTGTGGGTTCTGCAATATCGCTATGAAACTACTTATTCTTTATGGGAGATAACTAAAGATATGCCCTCTGCAACCTATCCTTATGTTCACGATATTTTCTTCTAAAAACCGGGTCTTCCATCATCTGGTCAACCTGGGAATTTAGTTTCTCCTCAAGTTGAGCCTGTTTGCCCGATAGAAGTTCTTTAGATAAAAGATTTGAGGAATCAGAAGAGTAGGTCTGCATTCCAGCCATAATTACAGATATCTTATTGTCAAGCGGTGTCACTGTCCCGAAAGGTACAGGAGAACCTTGTTTCATTATTTTTTCAAGATCTTCATCAAAACGCGACACTTTCATACCCACGGCAACAAATTCTCCAGGTTTTACTTCTTCAGATTTTATCTGCCAGAGTTTCTTGTCCCCGCCAATGAACGTATCATGATAATTTCTGTTCATTCCGCTGAGTACACGCCATCCTGACTTATTCTTGCTCTTATCGTAAGATGACTTTAAAGTACCCATTAATGAACCAATCTTTTTTATTGCCATTATGCGAACATTCCTGTTGGGGGTTCGGAATTTTTATGAACCGATTCAGAAAGGGCCGCTTCAAAATGCACCATCTTTACTTTGCCGCCTGCAAGAATGGCTTTATGCAATGCGTTCTTAAGTAACTTTTCAACAAGATCCCTTCCAGAATAACCCTGAGTTCGTTTAGAAAGCGCATCAATATCTACGTCTTTTGCAAGTTTCCTTGGGAAAGTTGCGGTATAAAACGTCAATATTTCACGTCTGTCATCGATATTCGGGAGATTAAATTCGATTTCCTCTTCAAAACGGCTGCGTATCGCTGAATCAAGGGTATGGCGCATGTTCGTAGCTGCAATGGTGCATATTCCTTCATGTTCATCTATCCCGTCCATCTCTGTAAGAAGCGCATTTACTATCTCTGAAACATCGCCCCGGATCTCCTGGTAGCCGCGGTTTAGGGCGATGGCGTCAAATTCATCAATAAATATAATACATGGGGCCATTTCCTCAGCTTTTTCATACAACTGGTGTATTTGTCTTGATCCATCACCCACATATTCTCCAATTAATTTTGTAGCTCGAACGGGAAGGAAGGGGACATCACTGGCCGTTGCAAGCGCCTTTGCCATCATGGTTTTTCCAGTGCCCGGGGGTCCGTGGAATAAAATATTCCTGGGCATCCACTCCCCAAATTTATCAGGATCTTTAAGATAGCTCTCGATAAGTTTGCATTTTTGTTTTGCTTTATCCTGCCCGATTATATTTTTGAAAGTTATCTGGTTTTTTATTTCAGGGACAAAAAAATCCAGATCATAATCTTCAAAAATGAATTTGGTGTTTTTTCCTACTTCTGAGTTTTCAGGATCAGCCTCAATGACCTTAAAAGCAAAATCAGGGAACATCCGTCTGTCAAAAAGATAATCGCCTTTCCTGACGATGAATCCATTCCATTGTTCTCTTGCATAGAATTCAAAAACATCAAGCTCGCTTGGCTCCGGATATTCATGGAACATTCCTTTCAATGGGTAACCCGCTGGTTTAACAGTTACCGTTTTTGCACCGGTGATTTTTGATCCGGCCGGGTATTTTGCGGATTTTTTATTGTTTACCCTTTGTTTTGCTCGCATAAATCAAATAATGTCAACCTTATATTAAACCATTACCCTCTTTTCAGAAAATATATAGACAACATTACGCTTATGAACATCAGTATTCCTGCCCCAGGGGATGGCTTCGGAGTTGAAACAGAAACTGGTTCAGGGATAATAGGGACAGGGGTTTGAGACAATCCGGCCGGTGAAATCTTATTTTCCATATTGCAGTAATCACATTCCCCGGCTTCTATTGCTCTTTCGATCGGGGTATCTTCTTCCATTTCTTCTGCAGGATCGGTCAGATTAATTAGATCGGACATATATGATCCATGTGCACCATCGACATTAATTAGAAATACTAAGCATATTGCTGATATTATTCTGTATATGTTATTCATAAATATACCTCTCAATTTAAGAAAATAACTTAAATCAATATAAGCACTCTGACGATTTTTTGAGTTTATTTTGACATTTAAGGGTACATTAACATTGATTTTAGTTTTTATAACCATATTATAAGAGATAATAAACTAAAATTTCATGATTTACATATAACTATTCAGTCACCAAAACATTTCAGACAAATTTATAAGGGTTTATATACGTTTAAAATTAAAAATATTCCATATTGTACCTTTTTATTGCCGATATAACTCAAAAAAATGTCCATTTATTTATATCCTTTTAAATACTATTAGTGACTGAGGAAGCCGTTTTCACTCCAACCTATCTTACAAAAAGGCAACTTTTCTGGCTTCCTCATTAATTTTGATAGCGCTCAAATGGATCGATAGTAAGAAATTTGGCTGTGACCCCATTCCATGAGAGTGGTTAAATAGTTTTAAAGTATCAAATAAAACCTATCGATCTATTGAAATAATATCATGAAACACGAAGAAGTCAGAGCCTTGAGGAAAGCTTTCAAATCCGTAAAAGAGCGACAGGACCTTAACCACCTAAATGATATTTATGCAAGATCCAGGAGGCTGATGTCATCAAGGGAACTTTGTGTGGGGAATGAAATCCTTCTTGAAGAAGCGGTCATGAACCTTAGAAAGAATGGCATAAAAGTTCATTTGGCAAATACAAAACAGGAAGCTCTTGACATTATCCTGGATGAGGTCGCAAAGGAAAAACTCATAGTGAAATCCAAATCCAATGTGACCAAGGAACTGGAATTAACAAAATATCTTGAAAAAAAAGGTATAACTGTTGTGGAAACTGATATTGGGGACAGGATCCTCCAGGTGATGGACCAAAAACCCTCACATCCAACAGGGCCTGTGACTCATTTATCTGCAAAAGAAATAGCAAAAGGGATATCAAAATATTATGGTATTCAAGTAAAGGAGACACCCGAAGAGATCGTAAAGATAGTAAAGGGGGATATCCTTTCCAGTCTGGAAAAAGCAAATGTGGGGATCACTGGAGCAAACGCTGTCACATCCGAAGAAGGCTCAATTATCCTGACACATAACGAGGGGAATATCAACGAGGTCATGAGGAAACAAAAACATATTATTGTGACTTCGATCGATAAATTGTATCCTGATATTGAATCAGCCATGAATATGCTAAAAATCCTGTCTTTTAATGCCACAGGTTCCATCATCCCTTCCTTTGTCAATGTCATAACAGGAGTTACAAAAACGGCTGATGTTGAAAAGAAATTCATAAGAGGGATCCATAATCCATCCGAGACCATCCTTGTTCTGATCAATAATAGAAGGCGGGAATTTGTGGAGAAAGGTTTCAAAGAACTTCTCTATTGCATTGGATGCGGGAACTGTCTGCTGCATTGTCCCATGTATAATACTATAGGAAATGAATATGCTATAGATAGTTACCTGGGAGGAAAAGGGCTGGCTTACCATTCGATATATTCAGGTGAGAGTGATGGGAAACTGGAGCTTTGTCTTGGTTGCGGGAAATGCAAGGAGAACTGCCCACTGAAACTCGATGTTCCTGAAATGATCACAAAGCTAAGAAGTAAGGGTACGTCTTCAGAGATTTACTTCTTCCTGAAATCCCATATATTATGGGTATATTACCAGGCACTTTTAAGATCGAACTCAGAGTAAGAAATATTTGTTATTGCAAAAAAGGATCCGCTCTAATTCAAAGAGTTATTTTTTTTGTTATGAACTAGCGAAGCCTTCACATGCTCTACGCAGGCTAAGAGGATAACATCAGTCTCGCCAACTGCATCCATTCCTGCCGCGCCTTCATGTCCCCCGCCTGTACCTTTATATTTTATGCTGATATCTTCCATCAATTTTGCAAGATTTACACCTGCATTCTGTATTTCGCGCCGGGCTCTTGCGCTTACTTTTACAACATCATCTCTTTTGGCCCCTATAAAAGCAACATCTGCACCTATTGATACAAGGCTTGAGGCAGCAGCCCCCCCAAAAGAATTCACATTAGAGGAAACGATTATCCACTCATCCACCCGTTCGATCACACAGCGCTGTGCTGCTTTTAAGAATGCGATACGCATTGATACATCCTGAGGTACGGAAGATAAAAGGTCGATAACTTCGTTATATCCAATTCCGCTGTGATCCATCAATTCAGCTACAGCTTTAAATGAATCAGATGAAGCATGCCTGAAGTTGCCGGTGTCGGTAACGATGCCAGCTAGCAATGCAAATGCTGTCCTCCTCATGATGGGCGCTCCCATTTTCTTTAAAACTTCAAGAACGATCTCTGCTGTTGAACTTCTGTTTCTATGTAAAAAGAAAACTGCATTCTCATTAAGGGACGAAGTAGCATGATGGTCAATAACAGCATATTGCCCCAAGGGGAATCCATTCAACTGGCCTGGTGTGGATGTATCCACAATGACCACAAGGTCAAACTCACCTTTTGGCTCCAGGACATATTCTATTTTCAACTGGTTTGCGATCTGGGATGCAACCCTGTCGCATCCATCAATAACACCAATTGTACCGCCTATTGCTTCTTTTAAGGCAAATGCACTTCCAAGAGCATCAGCGTCTGCATTCCTGTGGCATAAATAAAGAATATTGTTGTAATCCAGGAGTTGATTATAGAATTCTGATTCGTCTAACTCCATGTTTATTGGGCGACCGGAGTACCGATGGCCTGTTTGAGCTGCTCCTGCAATTGCTGGAATCTCTTCTGGATGCGCTCTTCCTGCCTTGCAAGGGTCTGGCTGCGAAGACTCAAAGTATCTTTCTTCTCAACAAGAACATTCTTTGTCTTCTCTTTCTCTGTTTTTATGAGCAAATCCCCGATAGCCCTGTAGACAATAGCTTCATCACCCAGTTTGTCTATTTCTTCAAGAGCAAGTTCGGTTTCCTTCAATGTAATCTCGATCTGGTTCTTCTGGACCGCAAGAGCCTGGGCCTGCTGCTGTATCTGTTGTAACTGTGCAAGCTGGTTCTGTATCTGTGGGGGTAATTCTGAACTCATTTAATTCACCTTTTAAGCTGGTGTAGTATTGTATATCCCTAATTTATAACTTGTGTATTAATGGCTGCGAGAAAAGTTTCAGGGTTATTTCATGAAATATAAAAACGGAATTCTTGACAAAAGTATTAAATGTTATATCCCATATAGAATTATGAATGATCATAGGTGCATCATCTTTTGCAGGAACTCTTCCTGAATTGATTTCTGAAGTTGACTCAATAGAATTGTACATACCAAAACTTGAGGTTTACGAAGGTACTAAATTGATACGATCCCGGATCAAGAGTATCCAAGATATTATTTCATCATACGATATTTCAACATCGATCCATGCTCCATATTTTAGCGATGCCCCCAATTATCCTCTTGAACTTGTTGTTGATACGGCAAATCTGAATGACATACAGGAAAGACTCATAAACGAGAGCATCGAGATCGCTCAAGAATTGGGCTCTCAGGTTGTTGTGATCCATCCAGGAAGGATCAATGGGAATAAAGAACGATCGTTTGAAAATATGGTCACAAATCTTTCGCGCATCGCCAGCTTTGCACAGGACAGGGATGTAATGCTGGGACTTGAAAATAAAGAAGGGACCGATCCCAAAAATCTTTGCATCAGCGCTTCTGAACTGGTAGAAGCAATTGCAAGAATAGGATCAACCAATCTTCAGGCAACATTTGACATAGGTCATGCCAACCTGACATGCAAAGGAGATCAGGAAAAACTCAGGGATTTTTCAAGAACGATAAAAGATCATATCGCTCATGTGCACGTTCATGACAATACTGGTTCGTTGACAGAACAATACTGGGGAGATATGCATACAGCTCCGGGTAAAGGCTCAATTGACTTCTCAATACTAAAGGGTCTTGGATTCAAAGGAGTTTATAATCTTGAGGTGTTTTCAATTGAGGACATAAAAACAGGAAAGAAGATACTCAAGAAATTTGCGGATTTTTGATAAAGATCAACAACAATCGAAGCATATATATAAGTCATGACAAATGATTTAAATAAGAACGAGGGCGATCAATGGCAGAAAACATTTTAGAAAACATACTGACATTCATATACACATTAGGACACTGGCTGGGAGAAAAGATCGTTGAGCTTATCCAGTATATAACCGGAATAATGCTCGGACAGGAAATAGTCGAAGCCATTGGAATGCTTGTAATATTGACAATATTCCTTGCTATTGCAGAAGTTGCAAAAAAAGCAATATGGATCGTGGTAGCTATCGGTTGGGTTTTGATAATTGTCCGGATATTAATGATAATGATCGGATAAAGAAGGAGGTTTCTTTACCCCCGTCCAAGAAGCTTGCATGTTTTACAGACCTTTTTACTTGAGGGTTCACCGCATGTATCGCATTTGAATATCTCGGTGGCAGGAGGACGAAGGGTTTTGGATATCGTTTCAAATCCCCCGAGCAGGGAATATTTAGTTCCAGGATGCTTTACTTCATAATTATTAATGATCTCCCGGATCTCGTTCCTCAGGGCATCTCCTGAATAAGGGCACTCATCCATACTTACGGGCAGATCATTCAGGAATCCATAAAGCGCAACTTCTTTTTCTGGAATGCTTCGAAGAGGTTTTATCCTTGGCACCATTCCGGTCTGGATCGATCCGGGCAGCATTCTTGCCAGACGGTCCATGTCACCGCGCATGTAATTCATGAGGATGGTCTGCGATTCATCGTCAAGATTATGTCCGATAGCGATCTTATCCGCGCCAAGTTCACGTGAAGCCTTATTCAGGATGTTTTTACGCAGCACTCCGCACAAGGTGCAAGCTGCATGTTCTTTCTTTTCTACTAGCATATCCATTGTTTTCCCGAATGTTTCATCAAATGACATTATTGTATGTGGAATGTCAAGTTCATTTGTGAGCTTAATTGCATGCGATAAAGTATTCGCCCTATAACTTTTGATCCCTTCATCTATCGTAAGAGCAATAATTTCAAGGTCAGGTCTTTCTTTAAATATCTTATGAAGAATATAAAGCAGAACCATGCTATCCTTTCCTCCGCTTAGCGCCACAATAATTTTTTCACCAAGTCCGATCATCCTGAACTTGCGGATGTCGCGTTTGATCTTTCGTTCCACATCCTCGATAAAATGTATTCTACACAGGTGGGCGTTTGAATATTTCTGGTAGATTACTGCAGGTTTTGGACACCGCTGGCATTTCATTAGACAGGTGTAAACGCTAAACTCTTATTAATATTATGTATATGCGTAAAAATAAAAAATAAGATGATATAAAATCCCTGTTTGCAGGCTGACCCAAATCCAACTTCAATGAATCCAAAACGATCAAAATATCCACACAAAAATGACTTTATTTTCAATTCGAGTTGAAAAAACCAATTCCA
>JAPMTR010000120.1 GCA_026552975.1 Candidatus Methanoperedens sp. | reverse complement strand
GTGGCAAGAATTAAATTGGAACGAACCGAATCTGGATGCCGTTGTGGATGCCAGATATGTGCGCATCTACTTCCAGAAAGTAGAGGGTTCAGAAGAACCGCCCCTCAACGATATCGCCGAAGTCCAATTTAAAACCTATGAGAAAATAACAGTAACTAACCCGGACCTTTCCTTTGAGATGTTGATGAGGTGTGGTACAACCGGAGTATCTGCTGGAACTGAATGGATTGATATCAGGAATATAAAAATATATTCTTACTTAAATTATGGAACGGTCGAAGTGGATGCGTGGGATTATTTACCTTATCTTGACCCGGCCTGGTACGATTTTGCGAACTCCAACGATCTAAATCGATTAACACAACCCGCAAAATATACTCATTTACAGGTTGGTTCAGTGGATGGGGCGGGAGGAACACAGGTTCATACTCAATTAAAATTCAGTGATGATAACCTGACGTGGACGGATTATACCGGAAGTGATGGAACATTTGCAACCGAATACACATCTGGAAACTATAAATTTGACCCAATAGTTATGCCAGTCGGTTTTTCCGGAGTTGGAACATATTATAAGTGGAAGGTAAAGCTTGAAAGTGACGGGCGTTATACTCCAACATTCAAAGATATCGGGATATGGGTAAAGGTGTGGTCGTATTATAGTTTATATGATCTCGAAAAGAGAGACAATAATTGGTTATCCCCGGCAGATCCGAAAATATATTCCAGTCAAAACCCAACAGCTGCAACACATATAAGGGGATGTCCACGGGATTCTGATGGGTATCCTTCCGCAAATCCAAATTGTCCGAACAAGGGGTATATTTTAACAGACAGCTCACCTCTCCATGCACATTTGGATGGAACAATAAACGGGTCAGAGACTTCACTTGTGTATAAAGACCCATGGCCTGAACTTGATATTTTTGTTGCAGGAACTACCTTATTGATCGATAATGAAATAATGTGGATTTCAGCGGTGAATAGAACAACCAAAACATTAACTGTTATTCGTGGGTATAAATCCGGTGAACCTTATTTCTGGCCGGATGCATCAGCGCATAGCGATAATGCAATCATTTATGTTACCTGGAATTATCATCCAGTAAAAGAGCATTCAATACTTGAAGAAGCCTTTGCCAGACACTCAGATGGTTATCCATTTGAAACCGACTCTAATAGTTGGCCTCCGGGTTATCCCGAAGGCGGATTTTTCCCGGATGGACAACCAGTTCTCGCAAGTTTATACGGATCGATATCAGCAAATCAAACGTCCATCCAATATTCAAATGAAGTTGAGAAGGACAATTTTAGCGCTGGTCAGATGTTGCTCATAGATGACGAAATAATGTTGATCACGGGGGTAAATTATTCTACCAACACCCTGACAGTGACAAGAGGCTATCTGTCGGGTTCCCCATATTACTGGCCGATAGCTTCCACGCATACGGGCGGTTCAATAATACATCGACCAAACCATATATCGTGTCCTTTAAAGCAAATCCTCATTCCTACCAGTTGGTTAGAAAGCATAGTTGGACAGGTTGTATCAGGGTACGTCAGAGATCAGAACGAAAACCTGATTTTGAACGGTATTAAAATCGTAATCACATCAAGTTCAACGTCAGGGGTCGATCAGATGAATCCAGTCAATCCGACAACGGCCTTTTATCAGGTATTTGTAAAGAACGCAAAATATGATACTCGCTATCTTCTTGTCGAAAAGGAGGGTAAAACCTATGATTTATCATATTCGGGTTATGGTTTACCTGCAATAATCGATGGCACAATAAAAGTCCCGTCCCCGCAGGATCTGCATTTCTGGAAACCAGAAGCGAT
>JAPMTR010000119.1 GCA_026552975.1 Candidatus Methanoperedens sp. | reverse complement strand
ATTTAAACCCATCTTCAATAGTATTTAAAGGCCGATGGGTGCAACGTTGAGTATTGATATGATTTCTCGTTGTTGATCGTTGATCTGTGTCGTTCTGACGACTGCTCCTTTTCCATCTACCATGAATTCTACTCGTTTGATCCCATCGAGTATTTGAAGGGCTTTGATGGAGCTCAGGTCTTTGTTTGTTTCTTTGAGCATTTTCTTGATTAGAGATAGTAATAGCACTGCTAGAATGCAGATGAACACATGTGCTTTTACATGTCTTTCAGTATAGACATAAGTAGGCCTCAGTTCTACTATGTCTTTTAGTGTCTGAAAAAACTTTTCGATTATGTCTCTATCATGATAACCCTGGGCTATATCAACTGCTAGCAGATTGCGGCTGGATGTTTCCAGGATGAATTTACCATCCAGCCAGTCTGCCTTTTCCATCTCTTTATCTATCCGCTCGAATTTTAATCTAGGTGCACCATGTTTGTTAATCTTTATGTCGAAGAACCGTTTAGTCTTATACTTCTCCAGAACAGTATATGTCCTGTGGTAGACCTGTTCCTTTGTCTTAAGATTTCTCTTACCACACCCCTTTTTGACCTTTTCCAATCCTTGTATAGTTTTAGCAACCATTGTTTCTCTGAACGTTTTGTCATCCTCTGCCTTGTTTTTGTTCCAGCATACTATCAAACGCCTTCTACCAACCTGTGTTTCTGCGAGCCAGAGTTCACGCTCTTCAGAATAGTTAGACAACATTGCTCTTGTAAATTCTTTCTCAGGGATTCGGTAGACAAACATCCTCTCAGCAGGCCCCATCTTCCTAGCCACAATGTAATCATATCCTAATTCTAACAACTGATCAAGATTTTCCTGTGAAATCATTCCCCTATCGATAACTATTATCGGACTTTCCAACCCGAACTCTGTTTTCAATTTCTCTGCAAAGGCTTGAACTGTGGTTACATCTTTCACAGAACCAGTAAATACTTCATGGGTGACTGGTATACAGTCTCTATCAACTCCCATACCAATGTTGATCTGCAACTTATCCGGCCTATGATCGGTACTGTATCCAAACTCTCCCAGTGGACACTTCGTACCCTCAAAGTAGGTGGATGTCAGGTCATAAAAAATTGTGGATGTTTCGATACCATATATCCTCCTGACAGTCTGGAATAGTTCTTTTTGAATCTTCAAGATGGTCTTGTCAGTGAGATAGTTCATTGCATTGTAGAATATCTGGGGATGAACCTTATCCGGTGGTATACCCAGAAATATTGGTAAGGCAGTTTTCTCATA
Source organism: Candidatus Methanoperedens sp. (assembly GCA_026552975.1). Taxonomy (GTDB): domain Archaea; phylum Halobacteriota; class Methanosarcinia; order Methanosarcinales; family Methanoperedenaceae; genus Methanoperedens. Next base: position 569 of record JAPMTR010000119.1, on the reverse strand, counting down.
CCAATCCCTAAGCTTGTTCCTACTAACAGGCTCGATACATCTGTTGATAACCATAATCTCTATGAGCTTGCCAATATGCTCACCACCACCTTTCTTGGCTGCATTGTAGATGGTCTCAGAAAGATGTATCCGTTCAGCTAGCGTGTACAGAGATACTACAGAGCCATAATCAACTGAACTGTGAACCGTGATATCTGCAGGACCAGGAATGTCTCCTTTTTTCCTCAGATTCTTACTCTTACCTAGATAGTGTACACACCGATGTTTTACCTTCCCACCCACACGATAACTTGCATACTCATAGTAGTAAGTCTGACCCTTTATCTTCTTCTTTACAAGATACGTCATGTGCTACCTAAATTGGGTTGCACATATATAAAATTATCGTATATGGATATCCAAGTGATAGTTAGGTTGCACACAAATACAGAAGCACTCGCTGAGCAAAATCCAAAATCCCCAAACTCATTTATATACTATGGAACATGGGCTTCAACTGTGAATACGCCTTTTTCGACAACATTGGATAATTCCAGATAGGCAGTCTTATTGGAAACAGCATTAAGTTC
>JAPMTR010000110.1 GCA_026552975.1 Candidatus Methanoperedens sp. | reverse complement strand
GTTGATTATTTTGTGTTTTTCTTGAGTGGGAGAAACCTACAAAATAAAATAATAAGTAATATATTTAAAATGTCCCAAGACTAACTTGACGCTATGGCATTGATACCATAGCGTCAAGTTAAATTTGGGACTTTAAAAATATATAACACTACAGTAAATAACAAAGAAAAAAAAAGCGATGCAAAACCTTAAAACCTGCATTTTGAAAGTACTCCACCTGGATGAGAGCCATAGAGAGCTTATTTGAAGGGCAGGGAATCTCCCGGCTTTTAGCCGTGGGAGAGGGTTCAATTTACCCAAATCCTTTTTACCTTGTTTAAAGCTATAAGACTCGATGGCAATTGAAGAAGATATAAAGGCTATTGAAGAAGAAATTTCCAAAACAAAATATAATAAAGCTACTGAAGGTCATATCGGTCGTCTTAAATCAAAACTTGCCCACATGAGGGATGAAGTTCAAAAAAGAGCATCGTCAAAAACTGGCGGCGAAGGTTTTTCGGTCAAGAAATCCGGGGATGCGTCGGTCGTTCTCGTGGGATTCCCGTCCGTGGGAAAAAGCACGCTCTTAAACAGCCTTACAGGAACAGAGTCAAGTGTTGCTGCTTATGAATTCACAACCCTTGATGTTGTTCCCGGGGCGATGGAATATAAGGGGGCGAAGATACAGGTACTGGATGTGCCCGGGCTTGTGAGGGGCGCAGCTTCAGGTCGCGGGCGCGGAAAAGAAGTAATTGCCGTTATCAGGAACGCCGACCTTGCAGTAATTCTGCTTGACGTTTTCCAGCTCGTTCATTATGAAGTGCTCGTCCAGGAATTGTTCGAAGCCGGGATACGCATTAATACTAAACCGCCAGATATCACTATACGGAAAAAAGCAAGAGGTGGGGTCAATATCAATTCGACAGTGGACCTGAGCCTTAATGAAGATACGATAAAGGCCGTGCTTGGTGAATACAGGATCCATAATGCAAATATACTGATCCGGGAGGATATAACGATTGACCAGTTGATAGATGCAATACTGGGCAACAGGAAATACCTTCCAGCGACGATCGTTATCAATAAGATCGATCTTGCAGATGAATATGCTCTCAGGAAATGCAAAGAAAGATTCCCTGATGCCCTGATGATCTCAGCTGATAAGAAAGTGCACATAGAGGAACTAAAGGATGTGTTCTTTGAGAAACTGGGATTCATACGGATATATATGAAACCCCAGGGGAAGGCCGCTGATCTTGAGGAAGCCATGATAATAAGATACGGCGCCACTGTGGGGGATGTGTGCGACAAGCTTCACCGTGATTTCAGAAAACGGTTCAGGTATGCGCAGATATGGGGTTCATCAGCGAAGCATGAAGGGCAGCGTGCCGGTCTTGACCACGCCATGGATGATAATGACGTCCTGACGCTTGTCTTAAGAAGATGAACTACTCATACATATAAAATAAATATCTAAATATGTAAATATGAATACAAATAAACAAAATTTTGTTCCTGTAACACCACTATTGACCGTGGATGCTGTGATTTTGTATGATAACAGGATCGTTTTGATAAAACGCTTGAATCCACCGTTTGAGAATCATTTTGCACTTCCCGGCGGTTTTGTTGAGGTTGGGGAGACAGTAGAGGCTGCAGTTTTCCGTGAAGCAAAAGAAGAGACCGGCCTTGATATTTCGATCATAAAGCTGCTGGGCGTGTATTCTGACCCCGTCCGCGACCCCAGGGGACATACGGTGACCGCATGTTATCTTGCAAAAGGCTTCGGAAAACTTAAAGCTGGTTCGGATGCTAAAGATATCAGGCTCTTTGGATTTGATGAAATACCCAGACTGGCATTTGATCATAATGAGATAATAACAAAAGCTAAAAGTGATATTTATGGAATTCTGTCCCAAATGTAAATCAATGATGATGCCCGCCAATAATATTTATAAGTGCAGGAATGCAAAATGCGGGTTTGAAAAAGCGATAAAAGAAAGTTTTGTCTCCAAGACCGAAATAAAAGAACGAGTGGTCACGGTGCTTGAGGATAGGGAGATGGGTATGCCCACAACGCGCGCCAAGTGTGAAGATTGCGGGAATAACACAGCATACTGGTGGTTAAGACAACTTCGTGCGGCTGATGAGAGCGAAGTAAGGTTCTTTCGGTGCACAAAATGCGGAAAGACCTGGAGAGAGTATAATTAATATCACATTCCAATCCAAATCACATATATCTTGAAAAACGCTATCATGAATAGTATGTATAACACTTTGATGATGTCTGTCCTGTTCATTTTGATGCTTGTGAACCGCAATAAGCAGTCTTGCTTTTTATCTGTATCAGCCTATTTCTCAGGGTTCTTTTATTTTGCCTTTCCTGTTTATTTCGATATTTGTCTATGATCTGATCTATGTGATTATGGTTTATCAAAAATCATTTGGAAAAAAAATCCTTTTTAAAAAGGCAACACCACAAGCTTTTTAAAGGGATATTTACATCTAGATATTAAGTTTACATGGTAAAAAAAACGTTAAGTTTCTATGTGAACATCATCCAGAGAGAAGTTGTTAGACTTAGATATTTCATAATCATACAATGGCGGCAAAGACTGATGCGGCCAGATAGATCAAATGTTACTTATCATTTCAGGTTTGGGTAGTAAAAAATATAGAAGGAGTCCGGAACTAATCAGGGTATTTGTTTAGTTAAGGATAGAGAAATCGCAGAATTGCAAAGCCTGGACCAATGAGGTCTTATTCTAACACTATTCTTAGGGAGGGTACTATATATGCAAAATTCAGATACGACAAAATATATCATTCATGCTACAATAAAAGCGGATGGAGTAATAGAACGCCCTGACGTTGTCGGTGCGATCTTCGGACAGACAGAAGGACTTATTGGCGCAGACCTTGACTTAAGGGAGCTTCAAAAAAGCGGACGCATCGGACGACTTGAAGTCAACATAAAATCAACCATGGGTAAATCAAGCGGAACGATCGACATCCCATCAAGTCTTGATAAAGTTGAGACCGCAGTTCTTGCTGCAAGTCTTGAGACGATTGACAGGATAGGTCCATGCATCTCCAATATTGCCATAGTGAAGATCGAAGATGTCAGGAGTGCAAAAAGAAAGCAGATCCTTGAGCGGGCCAAGCAGGTGCTTATTGCCATGTTCGACGAGATGCTTCCTGAAAGCCAGGAGATCATCGATGAAGTCAGGCAATCCATAAGGATCGAGGAAATGACCACATACGGGAAAGATAATATCCCCATGGGTCCGAATGTTCTTGATTCTGATGCCATCATAGTTGTTGAAGGCAGGGCTGATGTTTTGAACCTTCTTAGATATGGTATTAAGAACTCAATAGCAGTAGGCGGAACAAATGTGCCCCAGGCTGTTGCCGACCTTTGCAAGAAGAAAACTGTTACCGCGTTCACAGATGGTGACAGGGGCGGGGAATTGATCATCAAGGAACTGCTCCAGGTCGCAGATGTTGATTTCATTGCGCGTGCCCCTGATGGCAAAGGTGTTGAGGAACTTGTCCAGAAAGAAGTCGTGAAATCTTTAAGGCAGAAGATCCCTGTCGAGCAGGCGTTTGATTATTACCAGGTGAGCAAGAAAAGAAGGATCGCCATACTTGCAGCCACAAAGAAGAAAGCCGGAAAAGGCGATGTAACAATTCCCGAAGAGGTTGAAGTAAAATCGGTTCGTGAAGAAGATACTGAATCCGAGCCCGTGCCTGAAAAACCAAGATCCAGAATAGAATCCAGACATGAATTTAGAGGGGAACAAAGGCAGGGACGATCAGAGCCAAGACATGAACAGAGGGTGGAACCAAGAGAGGAACCAAAGCGTGAGAAGGTAAAGGAAAGCCCGTTCCAGGAACATATAAAAGAATTAAGCGGGACATTAAGCGCGCGTTTCATAGATGAGGATAACAATTCAATAAATGAAGTGCCAGTCCGTGATCTGGCAACCGCTTTGAAAGAGGCTAATGGCAATATAAAATGCGTGGTATTCGATGGTGTGATCACCCAGCGCATCGTGGATATTGCAGCGGATAAAGGAATTGAGAACCTGGTTGGAGCTAAAATGGGAAGTCTCGTGAAAAGCCCCGCCTCGATCCATATCGAAACTTCAAATCTGTTATAAGAAATGATGTGGGTAAAACCCTGCCCGGACTTCTCACCTGAAAGACCGCTGTTCCTGTGCGTGCTTGCAAACACGGAAACAGCCAAGATCCCGGGCATATCTGCGGCAGGTAAATCCCCTGAACTTACTGATTTTACACCTGCAGCGGATGCAGAACTCGTTGAGACAGGAAATGCTATAAGCATCAACGAGCCAGCAATGACCCCATCCGGGGTTCCAACTCCTGCTGTCCTGACACGGGCATCAATGTTACTGACCGGGATCCCGAGTCTTTTTATCAATTCAGGCCTTCGAGTGCGTCCCCGGATCCCCACCATTGATCTTGATTGCCAGCCAGGGGGGGATATGAGGAAAGGGCATGCCGTTGCTGATGCTTATGATATCTACAGGAAATCACAAGCTCTGGGTGAAAAGTTGGGAAAACTCTCAGATCTTGTAATAATTGGCGAAAGCGTTCCAGGAGGCACAACTACTGCCATGGGAGTTCTAAGGGCTCTTGGCTATGAAGGCAAAGTATCATCCAGCTTCCCGAAAAATCCTCTTTCGATCAAGAACGAAGTCGTTGAAGAAGCGATGAATAGATCCAATATATCATTCGGAAGTCTAAGGGATAGACCGCTTGATGCGGTGGAATGTCTGGGCGACCCAATGATGGCGGCAGTTGCAGGGCTTGTTGACGGGATCGGCCAGAAGATCGTTCTTGCCGGAGGAACGCAGATGGTTTCAGTTCTGGGCGTCATAAAACATCTTGGCCTTGAAAGGGATGTTTCTATCGCCACGACCTGTTTTGTGGATGAAGATAAAAGCGCGAATTTCAGGGAAATGACGCACATCCTTGGTTACCAGGCTTATGCAGCAGATCCCGGTTTTGGAAGATCAAGGAGGAAGGGGCTTGCTATGTATGAGAACGGGGATGTAAAAGAAGGGGTTGGGGCAGGCGGCGCTATGTTTGCTGCAGCCATGATGGGTTTTTCCCAGAAAGAATTCAGGGAAAAAACAGAAGAAGTGTGTGATAATATATTTGGTGACGGAATCCAAAAAACCGCAGATTGACGCAAATGAACTATTTCATTATATCCTTATCAATATTTTCTGCAAGTTTCTTCATTTTATTATACCATTCATCGATATTTCCCTGCACCATTTCTTTTAACCGCGCTGGTTCAAGAGCAATATATTCGTAATAATAGCCTCCATCCTTTATTGTTCTTGTTTCGCGGTGAACAAGCCCGCATGTCATCAGGTTCTGGAGCGACCTGTAGGCAGTACTTCTTTCCCTGTTCAGTACTTCACCGAGATGTTCGGCTGTCATCTGGCCTTTTGTAGCAAGTACCTTGTAGGAGTCGATATCGATCGTTTTTAGTCCGAGGATGCATTTTGCGATATCATCGCATTTGAAGTCCCCCCGGATCATTTCTGGGATAGATCTTGGCATAGTTCTCACGCGTTTTGCATGTTTTATTCAAAACCTATCTCTACATATAAGTTTAAATAACTTATGAGAGAAGGGGCGGGCATAGATGGAAAATGGTTCAATAGTAGTATTGGGGTGTAAGAAATGCGGTAAGTGCGATGGGATATGTGAATCCGGCGCTTTGACCCATGCAGACGGATCAGCGAGGATCGACCCTGAAAAATGCACTCTATGCATGCGTTGCATCAAAGCATGCCCTAATAAAGCTATAATATATCTCGATTGAATGAAAAACATGAATATATTATTGAGACCACAATAATTATATATTACCCTTTCGCCATTATAGTTTCACGCAAAAAAGCGTGAGGTGAATAAATGGAAATAATAAATGCAGTCGTTGGTATTATACAGTTAGTTATTGCCATTATCCTTGCAGTAGCTGCATTGTATATTGGTTTTTCAGTGTTAGGAAAGATAACTAAGGGAATTGACGAAGAAAAGGAAATTGCCAAAGGTAATACTGCAGTAGGGATTCTGGTGGCATCAGTTTTCATTGCCATAGGGATCGTTGTCCAATCAGGAGTTTCGGGTATATCGATGGGTATCTCACAGGCTCTTAATGTTGGTATTATGTCGAGCCTTGGCATTACTATATTAGTAGTCAGTGTCCTTCAGCTTCTACTTGGAATAGTACTTGCGATCGTGGCAATATATCTTGCATTGAATATCCTTGATAAATTGACCAAAGGAATCGATGAATTCGCGGAACTTAAGAAAGGAAATGTAGCCGTAGCACTTGAAATGGCAGGTGTGATCATAACAGTCGCTATAATCATCCAGTCAGGTGTAATGGGTATTACCGCAGCATTGATCTGAGGCTTTTGTCTCAGTTCATCTGTTTTTTGATTTATTTTTTTGATCAAAGTGATCATTTAATAAAAACTTATATCCTGCGTTGACCATCTTTGAAGGTGATCATATGAAAGTAATAGAAAAGGCAGATGGCATCGGCGGAATGCTCACTGCATTCAGGAAACTTGCTCGCGGCCGGAAAAAAATAACCTTTATCGGCTGCCCGGGCTGGTGCAATCCGTTCGCTGAACTTCTTGGATATGTTTTGCGTGATTCCGGAAAAGAGATGGTTTTTATTCCCAATCTCAGGAAAGAGCTTGCTGCAAAGGTAATAATGACCGACTATGGCATGCAGCTGGGGGAAAAAGCAGATCCTTCATCCGATACGGTCGTACTCCTGGGCGGACTTGCGATGCCAAAAATGGAAGTTGAATTAAAAGGCCTGATAGAAATGATAGACGAAATAACCCTGGGACAGCCCGACCGTCAGATCCTTGGCGCCTGCATTGGCGGTGTTTTTAAGACAGCAGGATGGGACACAAAGATAGATTTTGATTATCTTATAGATGCTGACATGACTGTAGTAACTTACGGATTTAAATAGATATGAACAAGATTGCAAAACTTTTTGTAAAAACAAGCCTGGTGTACCTTGCTCTTAGCACTATACTGGGTGTGCTCATCACGATTGGCCCCGGATACAGCTTCATGCATTCTCATTTTGCCCTGATAGGATGGGTATCCTTCATGGTTTTTGGCCTGGCCTATGAAAGCATCCCGCGCTTTAGCAGTAAACCTCTTTATAGCAGGAAACTTGGGATGTGGCATTTATGGCTTGCCAATATCGGATTGATCGGGCTTTCGCTTTCATATCCGTTCATGAGGATGTATATGCTCAAACAAAAAGATCCATCCGACGCCATTATCGCTGTTCTGATCTTTGGTTTAATAGAAGCGATTTCATGTTTCATGTTCATATATAATATCTGGAAATCAATGGATAATCAAGGTTCATCAAGATAAGAGATCTCAACGAAATGATATAGAACACAGATATTACGGAAGACTCCGATATGCAAGTATCCGTGAATATCCGCGCAATCCGCGTCATCCGTGTTCTATTATGCTGAAACTGAGGTAACAACAATGGAATGGAAACCCGATGCTTTAAAAGAACTCGAAAAAGTCCCCGAACATGTCAGAAGCATGGCAAAAATGGGCATCGAAACTGCTGTTGAAAAGAAGGGAAAGAACATAGTCACGATCGAAGATGTCAATGAAGCAGCTTCACAATTCAGAGCGATAATGGGGTCAAAGGAAAAAGAAGAGAAAACTACAAAGATCGCGGTAGTGCGCTGCGATATTGTAAGTGAAACCTGCCCCGGCGTTGCATGTTTTAAGGCCTTCAACAAACGAAAGGTGCATTTTGAGCAATATGGTAAGGATGCTGAAATAATCGGATTTTTCACATGCGGAGGATGTCCTGGCAGGAGGATATTCAGGCTTGTGGACAGCCTCATGAAGCATAATGTAGATGTGATCCACCTGAGTTCATGCATGATGCTTGAAAAAAGTTATGCGAAGTGTCCGCATATTGACGAGATAAAACAGATGATACAGAATAAGGGTGTGAAACTGGTAGAAGGAACGCACCACTAATACAATACCAGACTTTTAGGTCTTAGAAAGCTTTATTGCTGTTCGTAACCATACGAATAAATAAGAGGATAATATGACAATAACAAAAGACATGACAATAGAAGATGTTGTAAACCAGTATCCGGAAAGTATGATGGTTTTTATGAAACACGGCCTCCACTGTGTGGGGTGTCACGTATCAGCATTTGAAAGCATCGAAGATGGCGCAAATTCACATGGTATTAATGTTGATGCTCTGGTAGATGATCTGAATAAAGTCACCCTCACAAGGAAATCAAGCGCCCACTCATGCGATAACTCTTGTTCCTGCTGTTCCAGCAAGAGCTAAAAGAGCTTTATCAAGACTTGAGATAATAACCGTCTTGCCACCGGATCTTACGAATTTAACAGCGGCAAGCATTTTGGGTTCCATGCTCCCCTTCCCGAAATGTCCTTCTTTTATGTATTTTTCAGCCTGCAAAACTGTTATTTCGTGAAGGTCAACCTGATCTTTAGTTCCAAAATCCAGTGATGCATTTTCAACATCCGTAAGGATCAACAAAATATCAGCCCTGATATCAGAGGCCAGCAGACCTCCTGTTAGATCCTTATCCACGACAGCTTCAACCCCGATGAGAGCGCCATTTTTTTCAACTACCGGTATACCTCCTCCGCCTGCTGCAATGACTAATACTCCCATGGAAAGAAGCAGCTTGATGGTGCTTTCCTCAACGATCTTAAGGGGCATCGGGGATAGAACTATTCTTCGGTATCCTTTTGCATCATGAACCATCTTCATGCCATTTGCCATCATTACCTTCGCTCTTTCTTCTGGAAAATAAAAGCCTATCGGCTTTATTGGATTCTCGTAAGAACAACATGATGGATCCACAACTACCTGGGTCAAAACAGTAATCACTTCTTTTTTGATGCCTATCCCCAGGAGCATGTTCTTAAGTGAGCTTTGAAGAAGATATCCAAGCATCCCCTGAGTCTGTGCTCCAATTATATCCAGGGACTGAGGATGAACAAGTCCGCATTCTTCCTGCATCGCAAGGATATTCCCGATCTGTGGGCCGTTGCCATGTGTTAAAACAACATCATGGCCGGCGCCTACTATCTTTGCGATCTCCCTGCATGTCTCATCGATCTTTTCCTGCTGTTCTTTTGGATCTCCCCTTTCGGGATTTAAAATTGCGTTCCCGCCAATTGCTATTACTATAAGGCTCATGGTTTTTATTTCAATTTCATTTTGATCTTTGTTTATTATTCGTTCCTTTCATACCCGAATTTTTTGCTTTTTTCCACAAATCATTAAAATGTTCCCGATAAGCATCAAATATTCCCTCTTTGCTGTACATAAATTCCATGGTAGGACAAGCTCTTCTTCTCCTATTATATAAATAAGGTGTCACTCTCATCAGTTTTTCATCTATGATCGTCATGGCGCACGTTGGGTAGGTATCATAAAACCTTATTTCAACATTAGGTTTAAATTCATCTTTTATATTCTCTATGAATTCTTTTTCAAGGTCATAAAGATGATTTATTTGATCTCTGAGTTTTTCATTATGTTCATCCCTTTGGCGATATTCCACGTGGGGTGAGTCTGGATCCAGGATCAATATTTGCAAAGTACATCCACTTTCGACGAGTGATTTAAGTCGTGTCCATTCATCACTGTCTGGATAGAAATAATAATTGAGCGTCACACCCAGCAATTTGATGTTTCCCTTAGCAACATCCAGGATATCTGAACTTCCTCCTTTTTTGTACACATTTACCAGTCCGGATTTCTGGACTGATTCACTTATAGATTTTACTTTTTCGCAGTGTTGTGTTATCATGACCATGAAGTTGGTTCTCACAAACTCCTCAATAAGGTCCATCATATTCTTTCGCAGGAAGTATTCGTAGAATAATATCGCACAACCAATTATGATCAATGCTATCCCTATCTCTTTGAATACTTCCTCCCGGATAATGGATATCAAGTCCATGCCCGGTGATACAAGTATTATGATCGTTGCACCCGAGATCAGAATAAATATCGAGAGAAGAATTATTTTATAAAATATTACCAATTTTAGTAATTTCTCTGCTAATTGTGCCATAATCTCACTCACCCCAATTAGTATAATTATATAAGCATCAACGTATTTTAAACTTTGTATGCTTATTTACATTATGGAAATATATCTCACTGAAACAAGATTTCCGGAGATTCAATTCAATTATGATCTTGTATCAAAAAGTATATATGATTTGCAGGACATACTTTTATTATAATTATCATTATAATGATTGAAAATAATTATAATAAAATTTGACTGAATTTGATCCATGTAGACTTGGTGTTTTATGAAAAAAATGGGATGTTTTGAAAATATACAGAAGTGCGGTGATTCTCCGCTAATCAGTAAACAATTAGATAAAACAGACAGTAATATTAAACAAAGATCTATTATCTCTTTTTCAATCTCCCATACAGGAATGCTTTTCATTATCGCCATGCTGGGGCTATCGATGTTCGCGGGGGGGGCGGGGGCGGTAAATGAGACTATTCTGGTTGCAACGAACCGTTTTGTGGTTTTAGACGATCCGTTAACGACTGGAAAATCGGCTGACACAGCAGCAGGATTTGCATTGCCTTCTTACACAGGCTGGGGTCTAAATTCCTGGAGTGGTGCTCAAACAACAATTAAGGGTTATGCGCTTGTTCTATCAGATACAGGAACCCCAATTGCAAATTCACCCGTTGTTTTTACTGTAAGGAACTGGAATAGTGCAGATACGACTACATCAACAACCATTAATACAGATTCTCATGGAATTGCATCATACAGCCTTGATCTGAATGCTAAGAATTATTATGGTAAATGGTACGTTGATGCCAGTGCAACAGCTATCAGCAAAACTGGTTCAACCGGATTCATATATAACTGGTTTGGATGTAATGCTGGAAGCTGCAGGAATCATGGTTCAGATTCACCAGGAAGTGCAACTTTGACCAAACAGAATTCACCCTATACGCTTGGCCGAGAAGGAATTACAAGTAGAAGTGATCATAGAAGTGGGGGTGACACCAATTGCGTTGGATGTCATCGCGGATATGCAGGTGTTGGTGGAGGAAATACATTCTCAGGGCAGGCGTCAAAGACTGCAGATGTCCATACGACAAATACCTGTGCGACATGCCATGGAATCACAATATCTACTCACCAGACTAATGCATTGATAAAATCATGCAGTGACTGTCATTCATGGACAAATCTATCGAGTGAATCTACCATGAGCACAGGAACAACTCCAATGAGTAATTACTCTGGAAATGTTGCGGCGACAGGCCATAATCCTAACAATACTATTCCTTGTATAATCTGCCACGGCCCGATGCATAATATTACAAAGCCTGATGGAACCCTAAGATTAACCAAAAACAGTATCGTAGAAGACAGTCATTGCTCAACCTGCCACACAAGTATTGAGAAACACAATTCAAGCGTAAATTGTACACTGTGTCACAGTCAGGATGTACATGCAATTCAAGTATTCTCCCAGAGTGCTGGATATGTTAACAAAGGCAGCACATATCAGGGAAACTGCACTAATTGCCATCAAAATGCGACATTCTTTGATACTCTCAAAACCGCACCTAAAGCAGGCTCCTATTCAGGAACTGCACCCCAGGTCCAGACTCCACTTAATCACAGTACGGATCGAGCCGGCACAAAATGGGGAACATACTGGACTTCAGCGAAAGATTCTTGCATTTATTGTCATGGCAATAACACACATATATCTACAAGACTTGGTAATGCAGCAACAGCAGTTGGAACAGACACGATCGGCGGAGCGATCGGAACTGGCACAGTATGTGCGAGCTGCCACAACTCAGACGATAGTGATTATGCAGCGATAATGGCATTACTTGTGTCCAATCCTGTGGCTTTCAAGCCTGGATCCAATTGGAACTCAAGCGGCACTGACCATGCTTCATACGGCACCACGGATGCAGATTGCAAATCATGTCATGGCGGGGTTCTCTCAGGATCCGCTAGTATCAGTGAGTTCGTACATAATGTAGACCTTGGATCAGGGGGGGGTCCAGACTGTGTAAGCTGCCACGACATAGGCGCAAGTCAGCAAAAGGTGGACGTGAGCAAGATGAACAACAGCACATCGATCCACAACTACCTGAACAGCGGTGCTACTGTTACAAGAGCGGATAACAAGCGCTGTTATGCCTGCCACACCAACAGTACATTATCCGCGGATGGTGTTGTAAATCAGGTAGAACTTCCCGCAAACGGTCATCCTGATAAATATAATGTCCCCAAGAGATGCACGGATTGTCATGCGCTGGGTAATTTCAGCGCCTTAATTGTAAAAGAACACAACTCAGCAGGTACGGACATCAGGACAAAACCATACGCTGACACTAACGACTCATGTGTGAACTGTCATAACAAGAGTGAGATGATACTTACCAATAATGATCCTGCAGGACCAAAATCACAATATGCAAACGTGAGTCATTATGGAAGTAACAAATCGGGTCTGTCCCCATATAATACAGGAGGAGCATCCAATTGTACATACTGTCACCAGAGCAATAGTGCATTCACCACAGAAATGGTAAATGCAACATGGAATTCAAGCATTAGCAATCATTCGGCATTGAGCACAAATCCCGGGTGTAACAACAGCACCTGCCACAATACAGGAAGGATCCACGACCAGAATCTTGGCAAACCCACAGTGAACACAACGCTTTGCAAAACATGTCATATTACAAAAGAAAAACATAACAACTCACTGGAATGCAGTTCATGCCATCTTGCAACAAACAAGAACATCCATCCGATCCAGTACCTGCAACCATCAGGAGCTTTCCTGAAGAACAGCGTTCCAAATAAAACAAGCGCAGTCGATTGTACCAGCTGTCACCAAAGTACGATCTCAGGATTCAGTTCTGCAGCTCATGTAACAACACCCCTTAATCACAGCAATAACAATAGCGGTCAAAAATGGGGAAATTTCTGGACTTCCCAAATAGATGCCTGTCTGTATTGTCATGGAAACTCTAAACATAATTCTTCAGGTCTTGGAACAGCCCTTACAGCGATCGGAACTGATCCTATCGGTGGTTCAATAGGAAGTGGAACTCTATGTTCAAGCTGTCATAATTCAGGAGATAGCGATTATGCGGCAATTATCAGTATTTTAATTCCGGTTCCTGTGGCAAATGTTCCAGGAACTTATTATAATTCAAGCGGAACCAACCATGGTTCATATGGTACGACAGATGCGGATTGCGTAACATGTCACGGAAGTGTTCTATCAGGTTCGAATATAAGTGAATTCCCACATAACGTTGCATCAGCAGTATCAGGTTGTACAGCCTGTCATCAACAGCCACCAAATGGCACTGTCAGAAATAATACAGACGGGGCTCATACTCTTCATAAGAATGCAAGTTATGGAAGCGTTCCTGAAACAGGATGTGATTACTGCCATTCAAACGGCGGAATAAATGAAGGAAGTCATCCAAATAAAATATACAATATAACTTTCAACGCATCAGTAACGAGCATAACACATACATTGATCCTAACTACAGGCAGCGACGATACCTGCAGTGGTGTCTCATGCCACAGCAATGGTCTTAGCGCTGCAGCCAAAGTCGGCACAGCGATCTGGAATTCAAGTACAGCC
>JAPMTR010000068.1 GCA_026552975.1 Candidatus Methanoperedens sp. | reverse complement strand
AATATTTCATTGAATTATTCAGATACTAAGTCACAAAGTATTGGTGAAAAAACAGAACTTATTAAATATTTTTATTATTTGGGGTTTTGGGACAGCCTGCATAGTACCTTTTAAAATATGTTCCAGAAAGTTGGGCTCTAAGACAACCTCAACGTTTAAATATCTTATCATATATTGTCATAAAATGTAATATGGATTCAGTAAAAAAGTTTGTCTGACAATTAACAATCATCACAAACAGGAGTAATGATAATGCTATTAAAAAATCCGGCAGGATGGATGCCCAGAGTATGTGATACTGCATATGTATCAGAATCGGCAGTAATTATAGGGAACGTGGTGATCAAAGGGGACGTCTATATAGCGCCTAATACTACCATAAGGGCCGATGAACCCGACTCTGAAATAATAATTGAAAGTGGTTGTAATATTCAGGACAATGTCGTGATACATGCCCTTGGAGGTTCAGCAGTAGTTGTGGGAAAAAATACTTCTCTGGCCCACGGCTGTATCGTTCATGGACCATGCACATTAGGAGATAAATGCTTTATAGGATTTGGCTCAGTGGTTTTTAACTGTATGCTGGGAGATGATTGTGTTATACTTCACAGGACGCTGGTAAAGGATGTTATGATTTCTTCCAGCCGTCTGATAGAGGATGGGGCTGTTGTGAATAAACAGAGCATTGCAGACTGCCTTGGTGAAGTTACAGTGGATATTGCTGATTTTACAGGTAGAGTTGCACGCACTAATCTTGTGCTGGCAAAATCATATTCTAAATTAAGGTAGAGACAATGGAAATAGATGAACTGACAAAATGGATTTTGAGCGTGGACAGAAGATTACTCGTAATGAAGGAAATCCATGAAAATGAGCTGATAAAAACATCCCAGATCGCTGAAAAGACAGGCAGATCGTTGCAAAACATCAGCCATGCTGTAAGGGAACTTGAAGAACAGGGGCTTATAGAATGCCTTACTCCTGAAAAGCATACCTGGAAGAGGTATATTCTAACTGAAAGTGGCGTAAAGATATTCGCAAAATTTAAGAAAAAACACTTATTTAATTAAGGATATGAATACCGTTATGATCACAATGCAAAATATATTCATCCAGAAACCAGCCTTTGCCATTTGAGGAATTGTAACATACCCGGTGCCAAACACTATGGCATTGGGTGGTGTAGCAACCGGCATCATAAAAGCAAGGGATGAAGACATGGCTACTGCGATCATTAATCCCAGGGGATCCATACCAAGCGCTACGGCAAGGGAAGCGGTCACTGGCAGTATTATAGTGGCTGTGGCTGTGTTTGAGGTTATTTCAGTCAGAAAGATAGTAAGCATAACAACAGCCAGGATTATTACAACCACGGGCATATCTTTTAAAAAAAGAAGCTGTTGCGCTATCCATGAGTCCAAACCGGTTTCAATAAATCCTCTGGCAATTGCTAATCCTCCCCCGAGCAAAAGTACGACATCCCATGGAAGCCTTAGTGCATCTTTCCATATCATAAGCCCTTCTCCTTTCCTTCCGGGAATAAGAAAAAGCAAAAATGCACAAAAAATGGCAATACTTGAATCCATTATCATTGGAAGATACTTGCCCCACAGTGCTCTTGTGATCCAGAGTACAGCAGCTAACAAAAATACAGCTAATACTCTTTTCTCTTGAATGGTAATTTTTCCAAGACTTGCGATCTCTTCGTTAATTCCACTTCCAATTGCCTTTATCCCTGGAGGATATGCGATATATACCAGATATATCCAGCACACGACCAATATACAAAATGCAAGCGGAAAGCCAAAAGAAGCCCATTGCAGGAAAGTTATCTCATATCCGAAAAAAGTGCGGTATATTCCGGCAAAAATAAGATTTGGTGTAGTGCCGATGATGGTGGCGATCCCTCCTATTGAAGCAGCATAAGCTACCGAGAGCATGATGCAGGTGTTAAAATTCCTATCCTCATCTGCCTTTGACGCCTGATATATGATCGCTGTGGCTATGGGAACCATCATCATAGCCGTGGCAGTATTGCTGATCCATGCAGAAATAAAAGCAGTGGCAGCCATAAATCCTGCTATAGTCTTTCTGGGACTTGTTCCAATAGTCCTGATAATAAGCAGGGCGATCCTTATATGAAGTCTCCATTTTTCCATGGCGATCGCAATGAAAAATCCCCCGATCAGGAGGAATATTATCTGGTTCCCGTATTCTGCTGTAACTTTTCCAGCATCAAGCGCTCCAAGTAAAGGAAAAAGAATTATTGGAAGAAGCGATGTAGCAGGTATGGGGATCGCCTCGGTCAGCCACCAGCATGCTATCCAGACTGTGCTTGCTGCTATTGACTTAGCTTCCCAGGACATTCCTTCTATGTCTGAGAAAAGGATTAACAAAAAGAGGATAGGACCAAGCGCCAGACCTGTATTTTGTCTTGTGAGATTCAAATTCAACATAAACCCCGGATTTTTAGATATTTAATTTATGAACTTCTTCCTATATTATCCCATATCAGGAATCTGTTTCTTAAAAAAAAATATTTTTTTTTCAAAAATCAAATAATAAAACTTATTTATACCCTCCACTTTTTGCAGTAAGATATGAGACGGATTACAATAGCTTTATTATTAATTCTTGTGCTGGTACCAATTGCCCTGGCATCGGGAAGTGTAGGTTCGATAGATATTCCCCACATAGTCCTTAGCCTTGCCATAATGTTGCTGGCAGCCAAGATCGGTGGAGAGATCGCTGAACGTAAATTCAAGCAGCCTGGCGTTCTTGGGGAGCTTCTGGCGGGCGTTGTAATTAGTCCCTTCGCTTTAGGTCCGTATTTAGGTTTTCATGTTATTCCTGGCGAAATAATGCCTATATCACCTGAAATAGACCTTATTGGACAGATAGGCGTGGTCATCCTGCTCTTCCTGGCAGGAATTGAAACAGACGTAAAACAATTCATGAAATTTGGTAAAGTTGCAGGAATTGTAGCAGTCGGTGGAGTGGTATTTCCTTTCTTACTGGGTTATTTTGTAATAATGTATTTCTATACTCCACCACCGGGTGGTCAAGACATAATTTATATAGCCATGTTTACTGGCGCGGTATTAACAGCAACAAGCGTTGGAATAACAGCTCGCGTTTTGAAGGACATTGACAGGATGAACTCGGAAGAAGGTACTACGATCTTAGCAGCTGCAGTCATAGATGATATCCTTGGCATCATCGTGCTGGCAATGGTAATTGGTATAATAGGAGCTTCAGGCATAGCAGAAGGCACAATAAAGACAAACATAATTGACGATGCATGGAACGGGATAGTACCAAAAAACACCACCACAGATATTATCTGGATCATATTGAAGGCAATTTTATTCTGGGCTGTTATATTATTTGTCGGCCTGAAATATTCAGACAAAATATCCAATATGCTAAGTAAATTCGAGACAAAAGGAGCGGTCATGGTCATCGCTCTTGTAATTGGTTTTTTTATATCCTATTTAGCAGCTTATATTGGTCTTGCACTGATCATTGGCGCTTACGCTGCGGGTCTTGCCCTCTCTGCATCCTCATATAAAGAACACTTGATAGAAGAGATAACACCGGTTTTCAATTTTATTGTCCCTATCTTTTTTGTAGCGATGGGTATGCTTGTAAATGTAACAGATGCTGTATCGATCGCAGGTCTTGGAGTACTTATTCTGGTGCTTGCAATTATCGGAAAAGCCTTCGGATGCGGTATTGTTGCATATTTTACTGGATTTAACTATCATGGAGCAATGCGTGTAGGTATGGGTATGGTTCCAAGAGGAGAAGTGGGATTGATCGTGGCTTATATTGGACTTTCCCAGGGAATAATTCAGCAGCCATTATATGTGATAGCTGTGGTAATGTCTATAATAACCACCTTGATAACTCCCCCCCTCCTGAAATCCGCTTTTTCAAAAGGACCGGCAAAAGGCTGGAAAGGAAAAGCTTAGAAAATCTGCTCACCCCGATAATATCGAGGGTGATATTACTTTTTTTCCATACCGGAAAAATCAAAAAAATAGTGGTTTAATCCACTTCTATATACTTCATAATATCACCACGGGTGATGATACCTTTCAGTTTTTTCTTCTCTTTATCGGTTACCAAAACGGCTCTGACCCTATTATCAAGCATTTTCTTTGCAGCTTTTTGTATGGATTCACCGGAACAAACTGCAATGATCCTTTTTGACATTATATCTCCTGCATTTTGTGCATAAATTGATTTTAGATCCGGGATCAATCTATCTGGATCAAAAGAGAATATTTTTAGAAAATTCAGTTTTGTCACAACCCCCATGATTACCTCATTCTCAACAACAGGAAACGCATTATAATCATATAGATTGAACAAATCCCTCAATTCTCTTAAGTTTGTATCTCTGGTTACAGTAATAACGTTCTTTGTCATGACGTCTTCGATTTTCTTCTCGATTATTCCTCGCATTGTTAGTCTCTCCTTTTCTTTTAAATAATTTCAGGTATATTGAATGTTTCTTTTTTGTTCCATATATTTGTAAAGTTCAATTGCTATCACTACTGTACTGCAAACTCCCAGTATAGTTATCCAATCCATAACTCCAAGCGGCACAGTTGTGAGAAATGGCTGCATGAATGTTAAATAAATCGCAGACAACTGCAGGATTATTCCGATAAAAAGACCGATTAATAGGTTTTTATTAGTAAAGGGATTTATTTTAAAAACCGACATGGTGAACGATCTTGCATTAAGGGCATTGAACCACTGGAATACAACAAGTGTGGTAAACACCACTGCTCTTGCAAGCTCAGGAGTGCTTGTAGCAAGATAATAATAATATATTGAGATAGAGCCTATGCCCATCACAAGAGCTCCGAGCATAATCCTTGGAACCATCCATTTTGTCACAAAAGGCTCATCATGCACGGCTGGCGGCCTTCTCATTATACCTTTTTCCTTGGGTTCCATGATAAGCGGAATAACGACAACACCATCTGTAACCATATTCACCCAGAGGATCTGGGCTGCTGCAAGGGGTAGAGGTAATCCTATTATTAATGCAATTATAAGTGTTACGATCTCCCCGAAGTTTGTAGAAAGCAGGAAATAGATAGCTTTTTTTATGTTGTCCCTGATACCCCTTCCCTCTTCAACGCCTGCGACTATGCTTGCGAAGTTATCATCAGCCAGCACAACATGGGAAATATCCTTAGCAGCATCCGTTCCTTTTAACCCCATGGATATGCTGACATTAGCATTGGCAAGTGCAGGAATGTCATTGACCCCATCTCCTGTCATTGCAACTATATGATTACATGACTTAAGCGCCTTTACTATGCGAAGCTTCTGTTCAGGCAGAACCCTTGCAAACACATTTGCATCTTTTAACCCTATACATAATTCTTCATCCAATAATTTTTCAAAGTTCTTAATGGTAGCTGGGTTTTTCATGCCAACTTTCTCTGCCACACCCATAGCTGTAGATAAATGATCACCGGTGATCATTATGGGGGTTATGCCTGCTGCATAGCATTTTTTCATGGCTTCCAGGACTTCTTCCCTGGGCGGATCCAGCATACCAACAATACCTGCCAGAATGAGTTTCCCTTTTAGAGATTCAATGGTAAGCATACTGATATCTTTATCAACTTCACAATAAGCAAGGGCTATTACTCGTAAGGCATTTTCCCCATACTCAAAAGCCTTATTTTCAACAGTTTTCCTGTCTTCATCGTTCATCTGCCTGACTTTTTCTGTGCAAACGTTCCCGCATAGATCAAGAACCTGTTCAAGCGCACCTTTTACCATCGCTATCTTTTCATCACCGGCACCGTGCAGGGTGACCATAAGCATTGAAGTTGAATCAAAAGGAATTTCAAAAATTCTTGGAGTTGTGTTATTCGACAGTTCGATATCAATTCCGGCCTTATATGCAAGTACCACAAGAGCGCCTTCGGTAGGATCGCCAAAAAGCCTCCATGTCCCCTCCTCCCTGTAGAGCTTTGCGTTATTACAAAGCCCACCGATCTTTATGGCGCGAAAAAATGTACCATCTTCGGCTGGAGTAATATCTTTTCCTTCTTTTTGGAACTTTCCTTCAGGAATGTAGCCAACGCCTGTGATTTCATATTCTTTAAAACCGACGAAAGCTTTGGTGACTGTCATCTCGTTCCTTGTGAGAGTGCCTGTCTTATCCGCGCATATTGCAGTTACAGAGCCAAGAGTTTCAATCGCTGCAAGTCTCCTTATAAGAACGTTCTTTTTTGCCATCCTGTGCATACCTATTGAAAGAGCGACCGTCAGGGCGACAGGCAGACCTTCGGGTACAGCGGAGACCATCTGGCTCAGGACTACCAGGAACAGATCAAAGAGCGGATAACCTCTCAGTACACCCACTATCAGAGTAAAAACCATCACAAGCAAAACTGCCCTGATTATCCATCTTGAAAAGTGTGCCATTCTTCCCATTATGGGGATATCTTCCTTTGCTTCCTGCACGGTTTTTGCTATTCTTCCCATCTGGGTATGCATACCTGTGGCGACTACGACTGCTTCCCCATGCCCTGAAACAACCTGGGTGCCAGAAAAGACCATGTTCTTTTGCTCGGTTAGCTTTGCTTCAGGTTTTACCGGATCAACATGCTTTTGCGAAGCCACAGATTCGCCTGACAGGATAGCCTCATCTATTTTCAGGTTCACACAGGCTATCAAGCGGGAATCAGCCGGTATCCTGTCGCCAGCCTCAAAAATTATCACTCCCCCAGGCACGATTTCTTTTGCCGGGATCTCTATTATTTTCCCTTCTCTTTTCACTTTGATAATAGGGGTTGCCAATTTTTTAAGGGATGAGATCGCATGCTCAGCCCTTCCTTCCTGTATTGAACCGATGATGGAATTAGCGGTCAGGATTAATGCTATAATTAAAGCATCATTATAATGCCCAAGAGAAAAAGCAACAAGTGCAGCAAAAATGAGCACATAAATTATGGGGCTTTTGAACTGGCGCAGGAACACCTGAAGGTAAGATTCTTTCTTTTTTTCCTCAAGTTCATTGTAACCGTACAGGGCAAGCCTCTCTTTTGCCTCTTTATCTGTCAGTCCCGAAACTCTGGTATTCAGTTTCTCAAGTACCGTTCCCAGTTCGTAGGAGTGCCAGCTTTCTTCCTGCATATTCTGTCATCCATTGTCAACGATTTCAGATTTTCTGCCAACAAATACAAGCTCTTCGAATTTAGTGGCCCTATTTTTATGCATCAAATAAGGCTCAACGATCCATAATCCATTCATCAGGGTGAGGTTGCTTGAGTCAATGTATGGAAATTTTTTCAATATCAGGTATGAAAGCCCTGGTTCCGGGATTTTTTCAAGAGGATGTACCCTGAAAAGGCGATGTCCGAGTGAAATCGGTGAAGGATCAAGAAGCGTATAGTTGGAAGTTGTACGAATAAGCTCCTGAGCATATCGGAATACATCTGCCACCATCATCGTGTTATTTGCATGCCCGGCGATCTTGCGTGAAATATCACGCGCATAAGTAACAAATGCCTCAAGCTCAGGATTAATGCCAAATACATGAGTGGTTGTGTAATCTCCCGGATAGGTTATGTATACAGGTGCGATATCTATCATGACAAGATCATTCTCTTTTAGAATACGCTTGTGTTTTGTTAAATAACCTGATGTCAGAGCATACAGACTGCTCATTTTTGCGCTTCCTTCACCTACACCGATGATAGGTGAGTGCCAGTGCTGTTTTACATCATGGTCACGAAAGACTGAAAAACTGATATCTTCTATATCTTTTTCACTCATGCCAATTTTAATCTTGCTTATTATCTCTTCAGATATTAATTTAGCAAAGCGTCGCGCTTCAAGATATCCTTTAAGATCATTTTTCTGACGTTCTAAATCCATGGATTCTTCCCCAATGCCTAAATTTTCATCCTCTTTGAAATGTATGGTGATTGAAACATATAAGTATATGGTAGAATAATTTTTTTTGCGCCGGTGATATCGCTGTTGATACTTGGTATTGCACTTGGAGAATAAATATGGATTATTTAAATAACTTTAATGTAATATTCACGATCGTTGAGAGAGAAAAGGGAGAAGGAGCAACTATGTTTATAGTCCTTTTTTTCATTAATCCTTTATTTCGGATGTTATAATAATTTTTTCATTTTTAAATTTCTCATTCATACTTTTAATAAACTTTGAGGATATATTATCTTTATCAATAAATCGATCTATCCAGAACCGAAACTCAACAACTATATTCCTTGAAAGACCGCTCAATGTCATTCCCGTTACGATCATCTCAACATGGAATGTACGGATACCTTTGATCTCATTTACTGTCAATGTCATTATCTTCCTGAGTTTTTCAATATCTGTATCAGGTGTAACACTTATAGGGATCTTCACCTGTATTCTACCCGTTCTTGAATAGTTAATAACAGGACTTGTATTAAAAGTGGAATTCGGGATCGTAATAAGTCTTCCATCAAGTGATTTTACACGAGTGCTACGGATACTGATGTCTTCAACTATTCCCTGTAATCCAATGATATCGATAATATCCCCGCGTATAAATGGTTTTTCAATGATTATAATAATTCCTGCGATAAAATTTGAAATAATTGTTTGAGAACTCAAACCGATTATTAAACCAACGATACCAAAACTTGCCAAAAAAGTATTAATATTGAGTTTAAAAACATCAAGGATCAAAACCAGACCTATAAAACCAATAAAATAAGTAATTATTTTATTTATCACTCTGGTAACATTTTCCGGGACATCTGATCTTTTTCCAAATCTTGATACTATCATTGTTGTCGCTTTAGCGATTCCAGAAGCTATAATGATAATTATAATTACATAAACTGCCTTCTCGATCAAAGCAGTTATTCCCTCATCAAAAATTACTTCCAAAACCATTATTATTCATAATTGTATTATAATAGTATTAATTTATCGTATGACTTTTATGAAATAATGCGGACTGTCAAAATGAAAGAGCAGTCCACCAAAAATTTTTTGCCTGGTTACATTGTCAATCCCTTCAAAAATATCCCGGCTTTTTCTTCACCATAATTCATCAAATTCCTAATAAAAGAAGGAGATCGATCAAGTTTGGAAGAATAATCCAGCGGCAGGTCAAGTTCAATTTTTCTTATTTTTACATATTTATATCTGTCCATGGAGAAATGCCCCTGTTGAAGCCACCTGTTAAAGGCTTCAATAGAACTTATTTCCTGGTTGAGTGAGAGATTACCAGCAAGTTCGTTTCGCCGATCAAGTATGTCTTCAACAGATTTTGGTTCTTTACTTCGAATTTGGGGATTTATCTGAATGATCCATATTTCATCTGTCTTACACTCATCCTGATCTAGATCATGTACAAAACATTCAATAGGAGGATTATGGGCGAGAAGCCCATCCCAGTATGATTGGTTGCCAATCTTGATAGCCGGAAACAAAAGAGGTACAGCCGCTGATGCAAGAATAACCTGGGAAGTAATATCAGCATTCTTGAAAATCCGAAAATTTCCGGTACAAACCTCCACAGAACCTACAAACAGGGATGGATGCGAAGGTTTTTTTAGTAATTCCTGGATTTTATCAAAATCAACAAGTTGCTCAAGTATTTGCTTTAGGCGATCCTGTCCATAAGGAGGGTAGTCATAAGGACTAATTTCAGGCATGGGAAAACCCGTGTTTCGAAGTTTTGTCATAGTTGTCACAAAGTAATTTATCCCTGCATCCCATGGTGTATTTGCCTTCATTTCATTCCAGAATGAATCCAGCAACTCGATGCTTTTCTTCTCATCTTTTTGCAGCAGGCCATACCATGCAAACAAAGCGCAGAATGCGCCGCCGGAACTCCCGCTAAAGTCGATGATCTGGTAGCCTTTATTATTCAAATTTGGGAATTCCGTCAAAATTTTCTTAAGTACCCCGGCGGTAAAAGCAGTATGGGATCCCCCACCCTGACAGGCAATACCTACCTTCTTTAATGAACATTCTTTTTGCATAACGACCTCCAATGAAATGATTACTAATTTTCTAGACAATTCCGATATGAGCAAGTATAAGGACAACGAAAAGCGCTATAATCGGGATGAATATGTTCGCCACCATTATATCGAAATAAGACTTTTTGTGAGTTAATCTGGTAATGGCAAGCAAGGTAATGATAGCGCCATTATGGGGTAATGTATCCAATCCTCCACTTGCGATCGAGGCAACCCTGTGCAGTACTTCCGGATTAATCCCATCCCTGATCGCCCAGTTATAAAACTGGTCTCCGAAAATACCAAGGACTATTGCCATTCCTCCTGACGCAGACCCTGTCAGTCCCGCAAGTACTGTGGTTGAAAGAGCTGTGGCAATAATTGCATTTGGGGAAAAATCGATCAGCGAATTACTGATAATAGCAAATACAGGCAAAGCAGCTATGACCTTACCAAAACCAACTACTGAAGCAGTATTGAATATCGGAAGCAGGGACTCTGCGGCGCCTTCATCCATAGTTTTGATCATATCAGCCCAGCATTTAAATGTCCGGGCATAAAGCGCAGTAGTAGTTAATATGGCAATAACTAGAGCGATGATCAGGCTCCACATACCGATAACATTTTGAGGCGTATCAAGCATCGGAAAGATCACGCGTGAAAGAATAAGGAAAATTACGGGAATAAGGATTATCGAAATTATCGCCCTGGAAAAACTGGGAATCCTGGTGTTGTTTACAGTTTTCTGTTCATCAACGTCAGTCTCCCCATAACCTTCGCCAGCCGCCTTAGCTTTCCTGGCTCTTTTTTCCAACCATAGCATTCCCAGGCCGAACATTATGATGGCAGCAACAATACCCAGAATCGGGGCGGCAAACAAATCAGTTTTAAAATACGGCATAGGAATAGCGTTTTGAATTTGCGGCGAGCCGGGAAGGGCGGTCATGGTAAAGGAGAAAGCCCCAAGAGCAATTGCAGCCGGCAACAATCTTTTAGGAATTTGCGCTTCCCTGAAAAGATGCGCCGCAATAGGGTATATGGCAAATACCACCACAAACAAAGAAACTCCTCCGTAAGTTAATACAGCGCAGGATAAGACCACTGCAAGAATGGCTTTCTCTTTTCCTAATTTTGTGGTAATAAAATTACCAATAGCCCTGGAACATCCTGTTGCTTCAATTACCTTTCCAAAAATTGCACCCAGTAGAAAGAGTGGAAAAAAAGATAAAATAAACCCTACCGTGCCATTCATATAGGTTCCTGTAAATACTTCCATCGGATGGAGTCCAGGAGAGAACATTGCCGCTACCAGCGCCAGTAATGGTGAAATAATGATGACACTGAGTCCTTTGTAAGCAAGATAAATCAGTAAACCAAGAGCGAGTATTATTCCAAGTAATTCTATCATTATTAATCCCGGCCATACTATGTGATTTTTGAGAGTCGTTGCACACGCTTTAGCATATTGGGGTGAGTGCTCATCAGTTCCATGAATTTATCTTATTAGACAATAGCGAACATCAAATCCAGCAGTAAATATCATCTGATCTGAAGCCACAATTTTATCTTCCCCTTACTTCTTAATAGTTTATATGGTTTATATATATTATCATAATTATGTCTTGATCCTGGCCTGGATATCGCAAGGAGAAAAAAGATGGTTGCATATGTGTTTGACAGAGTATCTCAAACACTTACTTTTGTATAACTATCTCCCAATCCGTCTTATTGATCTGTTTCACGATCAACACTTTATGCCCATCAGCTTCCATTCCCCTTGGCACCTCGGTCACTGCGATAGGATCATCCACGATCAACTTCAGGATTTTCCCATCCTCCAGATTATGTAATGCCTGTTTAGCATATACAAAATTGAATGGGCACAATTGTCCTTTTAGATCTGATTCTGAATCTATTTTCAATTCAGTAGAAAAAGTCCCGTTAATATATGCCCTTGTCCTCTCCTCCTTCGGATTCTCAAACACATCGTTCGAAAGTCCATGCTCTACAACCTCACCAAGATATAAATGGATCACATAATCAGCAAGCCTCATTGCCTGGTGAATATTGTGAGTGACGATCACTATTGTATAGTCATTCTTTAATTTCAATAGCTGCTGCTCAATATACTGCGACGAGACCGGGTCAAGCGCCGATGTGGGCTCATCGCACAGGATTATTTCAGGTTCAACCGCAAGCCCTCTTGCAAGACATAACCTTTGCTGCTGCCCTAAAGATAATTGCGAGGCTGGAGAGTTCAATCTATCTTTGACTTCCTCCCATAGCCCCACGAGTTTCAGGTATTTCTCAACAATAGCATCAAGGTCAGGCTTTTTCTTAAGTCCGTGGATCTTTGGGCCGTATGCGATATTCTCATAGATAGACATGGGAAGAGGAATGGGTCTCTGGGCAAGCAGTCCCATTTTCTTCCTGATGTCCACAATATCTGTTTTCCTGTCAAAGATATCTTCATTATCTATCAGGATCTTCCCTGAATAGGTAACTCCATCAGTAAGATCAATAAGCCGGTTCATGCATTTTAGCAATGTTGATTTGCCGCATCCGGATGGACCAATAATAGCAGTGATCTGTTTTTTCGGGATCTGAACAGAAATGTTCTTTAAAGAATGAGTCCTGCCGTAATATGCATTCACATTTTCGATCTGAATATGGGTTTCTGACATTTCATGCACCTATTTTATAATATATTTAGTATATTTCCTTGAAAGAAGTCTTGTTGTTATGCTGATAGCTAAAATTATCAGCAGGAGTATAACTGCCGATGCATATGCTTTCTGTTGTACCTGAGGAAGGGGTGTCCCAAGCTGGAAAAAGATCGCAAGTGGAAGGGATGCTGTTGCATCAAAAAGAGACGTAGGAATACGGTCTGTATATCCTGCTGTGAACAGTATGGAAGCCGCATCCCCGATCCCCCTTCCAAATGCTATCAACACTCCGGTCATAAGACCGGGAAGAGCCTGTTTTGCAACAACTCTCAGTGTGGTCTCAAGCCTTGTTGCGCCAAGTGAATAAGAAACTTCCTTGAGTTCCTGGGGGACGGTTTTTATGACCTCTTCCATTGTCCGTGTCATTATGGGGAGTTCAAGTAAAGCAAGTACGATTATTCCTGCAAGCAAAGATGCTCTCATATGGAAATACATCAATACCGTAAACCCGAAAGCCCCATATACTATAGATGGAGTGCCCCAGAGAATGTCAAGTGATAGGCGTGTAATGCTTGAAAGCCTTGTTCCTCCGGAATATTCTTTCTGGAGATAGAACGCAACACCGATGCTTAGCAAAAAAGCCAGCGCAGTTCCACCGATGGCAAGATACAATGAACCTATGATAGCATTCAGGATGCCTCCACCCTTTCCAAGATAGTAACCACCCTGTGCGGTCTTTGTAAGCATATCGATATTCAGGACAGGCAAACCTTTCCAGAGTATTACTCCAATTACTGCAAGGAGGCTTCCCACTACGATCATAAGTGATAATACCATCAATACTTTGAAGATCGACTCTTCAATCCTTCGAAGTTCCATCTAAATAACACCCCGTTCTATTTTAATAAGTACCATCCTTGCAAGAATATTGAATATCAGTACTACGATCAGGAGCATCAGGGCTGCAAGCAGTATAGCTGAATCATATAATGGGATGGACATCATTTCTCCAAAAGTATTTGCGATGAGTGCTGGCAATGGATAAGCAGGATCAAAAACTGATGTTGGTACTTTTGCCACATTTCCTACGACCATGAGTACGGCCATGGTCTCACCGAACGCCCTTGAAAATCCAAGAACGATCGCTGCAAATATCCCGGGTCTTGCTTTTCTCAAAACTACATGTTTTATCGTCTGCCATTTTGTAGCCCCAAGGGACAGGGAAACTTCCCTCATGTCCTGGGAAACACTCCTTAGAACTTCGCCTGTGACTGATATTATGATCGGGAAAACCATAATAGAAAGAACGATCCCGCCTGCAAGGATACCATATCCACCTATGGTCTCTACGCCAAGGGCAGGAGCAAGTGTATTCTTAATAAAAGGCACAACTGCAAGCACACCCCACAGGCCATATACGACTGAAGGTATTCCTGCAAGCAGGTCTATCAGCGGTTTCACGGCATTCCTGAGTCGATTACCTGCGTATTCTGAAAGATATATCGAGCTTAACAGGCTGATGGGTACCGCAATTATTGTTGCAAGCCCTGTTACCCATAATGTTCCCATGATAAATGGAAGGAACCCGAATTTTCCATCCGATGGTCCCCAGACACTTGAGAAGAGAAGATCAGTGATAGGAACGATTGATAATATGGGACTTGCCCTGATGTAAAGACCAACGAGCATTAAAAAAAACAGCAGGCAGGCAAACACTGTTGCCGCAAGCATTAGCCTGCTTGAAATCTTGTCCTTGAGCTTTCTGGTGTTCATGGTATTTTCTATACCCTCAAAGTCCGGATCATTCCACTTTCTTTAACCCGTCAGTGATGATGCTCCGGGGAAGAACGATGTACCCTTGTTCAGGAATGTACTGCTGCCCATCTGTAAGAGCCCATTTTATGAAATCATTCACCAGACCTGTGGGCTTTCCTTTCGTTACAAGGTTAAGATCTCTTGCTGGCGGAGATGGATACTTTCCTGTTCCTATTGCTTCAACGACCTCATCCAGTGTGCCATAGAAGTTTTCTTCCGGATCAATATTTCCGTTCCCATTTATGTCAAGGGGTATTATTTCGATACCTTCAACCGGTTTCTTTGTGTTCGCATCATACGCAAAGCCAATGTTGTTATAACCGATCCCGAGCCTGTCCTCTCTTACGGCCTGTGCAACTCCCGGGTCACCGTTTACCCCAACGCCATTTAGGTTTTCCTGTTTGTACTTGCCCAGGTATGCAGCCCATGTTTCGGCAGCACCGCATGCATCTGAGCGTGTATAGATATTTATTTTATCAGTAACAGCCACATTTCCTGTCGCCTGTCCCCATGTTTTTATTGTTTCATTTATGTATATATTCTCAAACACGTCTCGTTTTATTCCATTTGCTTTGAGTTGTGCAATTACAGGATTGTTCCTGTTTACTGTTGGTATTACAGCGTCTTTTGTCACCGATATCCAGTATGCACCCTTTTCCTCTTCAGCTGGTGCAATTGCTCTGGATACCATGCCAATATCCACAAGTCCTCCGAGAGCATCGGTCATGCCTTTTCCTGCGCCCCCTGCCTGGATATCAAAATTCACTCCTGGGTGCAGCTTCTGGTATTCTTCGCCCCATTTGAGCATCATGGGATAAAGAGCAAATGCACCTGAGATGCGTATCGTTCCCTTTGTAACCTGAGTATCAGCATCAGGGTTATCTACACATCCAGACAACAATGCTGCGATAAAGATTGTAATTAAAATAATTGCAGAATTTTTAGTGTTCATTAATTCCACCTCGAATTTCGTATCATATTTTCCTGGTTATTTAGGAAATCCCGGATTTGTAAAAATTCCACGCTATGTTCCTCGATTCTATTCAATAAATTGCTGCTATCAGTAACAGCAAAGACGATTCCTTCTTTGATCCATATTTGATTCACCTGCTTATGACAGATAAGCAACTGCAAATAAGCAGTAATATATAAGAATGCAAAGAAACCGGCCATAATTGCTTGGATGATTACAAAAACAGAATGATTGCGGCAAAAATTGCCACATCTTCAGAGTTTTGTTTTAGCATGGGAGTTCTACATCTTTATCAGAACAAGCTCAAATTTAATCCCCATGCAGGATTGGCAGAATCCCAGGAATTCTTTTGAATTGATAGACATTTCATCATAGAGAGATTTCGAGATATAGAAAACGAGATGAACTTTTCCGGGGTTATCTGAAGTTCGCTTTTTTATTTCACCATGAAGCTCCTCAAAAATTGCCACAAGTTTCGCAAAGTTGATCCTTTTCAGGATACGGATGTGCCCCACCCCGGTTTCATCTACCCAGATCCTGTAGTTGGCAGATTTCCTCACAAAAATATCGATATCATTCATTTTCCCTTCGTTTCTATTCTCCAAGCTCAGTGCTTCTTGATAATGAATTTAATATCGCTGCCAGATTCTTCAATCCTGAGTACTTCAAGTTCTTCCCCGGTTTTTAGCCCATCTATCTGTTTCTTGGTATAAAACAATGGTAGGGGGCATACTTTACCTCTGGCGTCTATTTTGTGCATTGTGTGATAGTTATAGATCATGGTATATTTTAGGTTTGCATAACGGCAAAAAATGTAAAAACTAATTAGAGGGGTTTATTATTTATTTTCTGTATTTCGATACATGCCGCATCACAACACCAAAGAATAAGAAACACAAAGATTATTCACCCACCCAATATCATTATATTCTTATAAAATAGACAATTGGTAGATAACATACAAATGAATGAAGAAGATTACCAGGAATTAGTTAAACGCAGGGAAGCAGGATTGATCAGCATGCGCAAGCATCCTTTCCTTGAATTGGAAATATGCAATTACACCGCAAAGACACAATACAATAAGATGTGGGATAATTATACTATTATCAGCCGGGGACTTATTTTAGATGTTGAACATAATATTATAGCCAGACCATTCCCAAAATTTTTTAACCTCAACGAAACACCGCAGACAACGATCTCGAATCTTCCCGATGAGATCCCCGGAATAACTGAAAAACTCGACGGTGTGCTTGGAATACTCTATCCTGAAAAAACAAAGTTGCGATCTCATCAAGAGGATCGTTCACTTCAGACCAGGCGATCTGGGCGACTGAGTGGATGCGACAGAAAGGATTTATCATAGACGATTTCAAACCCGAATATACTTATTGCTTTGAGATCATCTATCCTGGCAGCAGGATAGTAGTTGATTATAAAGGCCGCTGTGAACTCGTATTACTTGGAGTATTGAATAAGGAAAATAACCATGAACTTGATCATGGTAAAGAAGCGCAGGAGATGGGATTGACCTGTGCCAGGGAGTTTCATTTCGAGGAGCTTGACCATGCGCAAGATTATCTGGCTAAAATGCAGGGGATCGACCATGAAGGATTTGTGTGCAGGTATTCAAACGGGTTGAGGCTGAAAATTAAATCAGATGATTACAAAAGACTCCACAAGGTCATAACCGGTTTTTCGGAAAAAGATGTGTGGGAAGCACTGAAGCAGGGTAAGACCCTTGACGACACAGAATCTGATCTGAGAAGCTCTAAAGATAATATCATAGAGAAG
Organism: Candidatus Methanoperedens sp.; assembly: GCA_026552975.1. GTDB lineage: Archaea > Halobacteriota > Methanosarcinia > Methanosarcinales > Methanoperedenaceae > Methanoperedens. The sequence goes on along the minus strand of JAPMTR010000068.1, from coordinate 56,554 downwards.
GCAACCGTCATGTTTCGAGACGCAAATAAATTTTCTACCAGGAAAGAACAGGCAGCATATGTCCTAAATCATGCCTATCCAGAAGGCATAAGAGCCGTGGTATTTAGCATGCTTGATGGCAGGATCGGGAAAGCAGAAGAAGCAGCATGGAATATGATACAACCCTGTTCAAGTGAATCATTTGCAAAGGATGATGCTTAAATCTGGCATATGATACTTATTCAGGAGGAGCTTGAAAAGATAGATATGGAAAAAATATTCGATCTTGAAAATATTACCGGGCTTTCAGAGAATGAGGCTGCCAGAATATTGGACAAAGAAGGTTTTAATGAACTTCCATCCCAGAAAAAGCAAAGTATTTTTACGATCCTGATCAACATTTTATTTGAACCGATGTTGTTACTTCTTTCAGGTTCAGGACTCATATATCTGATCCTGGGGGAATCAAATGACGCTTTGATGCTGCTCTTTTTTGTGCTCGTCGTAGTTGGAATAACCTTTTACCAGGAGAGAAAAAGTGAACGGGCATTAGATGCCTTAAAAAACCTCTCAAGCCCGAGGGCGCTTGTCATCAGGAACGGAAAGCAAAGACGTATTCCAGGGAGAGAAGTAGTAAAAGAAGATATCATGGTCTTAAGAGAAGGCGACCGTATCCCTGCTGATGGGAACGTGCTTCTTTGCTCAAACCTTCTTGTAGATGAATCTATGCTTACGGGTGAGTCGCTGGCCGTTAGAAAATCAGAATGGGATGGAATAACCACTCCGTCAAATCCTGGTGGGGATGATACGCCATTCGTTTATTCAGGCACTCTTGTAATCCAGGGGCATGGAATGGCCAAAGTAACAGGGACTGGAATACATACGGAAATGGGAAAAATTGGAAAAGCCCTGCAAACCATCACCCAGGAAGAGACGCTGCTTAAGAAAGAGACTTCATACATTGTACGAAGTTTTGCTACGGCAGGGATAATATTGTGTGTTTTTGTAGTGATATTTTATGGAATGACAAGAGTGACAATAGAGGGAGATCGGGCATGGTTAAACGGGTTGCTGGCAGGGATCAGTTTGAGTATGGCGCTTATTCCTGAAGAGTTTTCTGTCGTCCTTTTGATCTTCCTGAGCATGGGAGCATGGCGCATGTCAAAAATGCAGGTTTTGACGCGAAAAATGCCTGCTATTGAAACACTCGGTTCTGCTACTGTATTGTGTGTGGATAAGACAGGAACTCTTACCATGAACCGGATGATATTAAGCTCCATTTTTACCAGGGAAGAATATTATAATGTAGCTCAGAATGAGCATCTTCCGCTTCCGGAAAAGTTCCATGAATTGCTTGAATTTGCTAATCTTGCAAGCCAGGTAGACCCTTTTGACCCGATAGAGAAGGAAATTAAAACAGGGACTGATAAATTTCTTTCCAATTCTGAACACGTTCATAATAACTGGAAACTTATCCGTGAATATCCCTTATCAAAAAACCTTCTGGCATTGTCAAATGTCTGGGGATCAAACGAAAGGAAAAAGCATGTCATCGCCGCAAAAGGCGCTCCTGAAGCAATAATAGACCTGTGCCACATGGATGAAGTACAAAAAACAGAGTTGCTATCAAGTGTGCAGGGTATGGCAGATACTGGTTTAAGAGTTCTTGGGGTGGCTCGTTCCATCTTTTCACAGGAAAGTTTACCCCTGACACAGCATGACTTTAAATTTGAATTCATCGGATTGCTTGGTTTTACAGACCCGATACGTCCTTCTGTTCATGCAGCAGTTTCCGAATGTTATACGGCAGGAATGAGAGTTATAATGATAACCGGGGATTTTTCAGGGACTGCAAGGCATATAGCCAATCAAATTGGTTTAAAAAATGCGGATCATATCATTACTGGCCCTGAACTTGCTCAAATGAGCACAGGAGAACTCCAGGAAAAAATAAAAGTCACAAATATTTTCGCCCGTGTAGTACCTGAGCAAAAATTGGCGATCGTCAATGCATTAAAAGCGAATGGGGAAATAGTTGCAATGACCGGGGACGGAGTAAATGATGCTCCTGCGCTGAAATCCTCCCATATAGGTATCGCCATGGGAGAACGCGGTACGGATGTGGCCCGTGAATCATCAGCCATTGTCCTGCTAAACGATGACTTTTCATCCATTGTCGAAGCAGTCAGGCTTGGGAGAAGAATTTTTGATAATCTTAAGAAAGCGATTTCCTATATTTTCTCAGTTCATGTACCTATTGCAGGCCTGGCTATCTTTCCTATACTATTCGAATTACCACTCATTCTTTTACCTGCACACATAGCATTTCTTGAATTGATAATAGACCCTGCCTGTTCAGTGGTCTTTGAGGCGCAAAAAGAAGAGAAAAACATCATGCAAAGACCGCCCAGGGATCTCAAGGTTAAGTTATTTGACAGAAAAAGCCTGACCAGAAGTCTGTTCCAGGGATTGAATGTGCTTTTTTTCGTTTTGATCGTATTTCTCCTGTCAATATACCTGGGGAAGAGTGAGGACGAAGCCCGTACAATTACATTTGCTATGCTCGTATTTGCCAACCTGATGTTGATCATAACAAATCTGTCATTGGAAGGCAGTATTTTAAAAACATTTAATTCCAGGAACAGGGCATTATGGATAGTTATAGGTGGGGGGCTGCTCTCATTGGTTTTAGTACTCTATGTGCCTTTCCTCAGAGAGCTTTTCCATTTTTCCATTCTACATCTTGATGACCTGATGATTTTAGTGATCGGGGGGATCATGAGCGCGGCGTGGATCATACTGGTGAATATTAAACTTAAACTAAGAAAAGATTAGAATAAAAAATGCGAATATATAAAATAAATTTCCCGATACAGATCCAGACTGGAGAAAGAACATGATAATTATCGATAAGATCGAAAAAATACTCCCGCAAAAATCGAATAGAATGACAGAATCATGGGGTCAAGGGGTGAGCGCAAGCGCCCTTGATTTTGCCAGAGTGAAACAACTCTGGCAAGGTATGGAATCTATCCTTAGCGAAGCGATTTCAAGGGCTTCTGAAACTGCGATCGGCAAGGTTTGTCCTGCCAGCTTTGGATTCACGGGAATCCAGAGCCAGAGCGGTTCGCTCGTTAATCCTGTACGAATTATAAGTGAGGCTATGGATGCTGTAATCCTCCCGGATGAGAGCCATAGAGAGCTTATATGAGCGTAGAGGAATCTCCCGGCTTTAACCGTGGGAGAGGGTTCAAGGCTTAATAACATCTGCGTCTTTACTTATAAGGCTGAAACTCTCTTTTATAAAGGAAAAGCCTTTAAAAATATTTTCAAACATAAATTAATTGTCACAACCCACATCGCTATAGTATCCTAAATTGCATGTGTCGGATTCCAGTTCAATCTTATTGGATCTCTTCTCATTTTTCCTGTTATTTTCAATAATCGTTCCATTGTTTTTTTTATTTATTGCGTCAAAAATATTCCGTGGATCTTCCCCATTAAGAACAATTGTTCGTATGTTGCTCCTCTCAATGATCTTGGCAGCCAGCAAGTCAAAAGGTGAATTTGCTCCTGCCACCATTTCTGTCTTCATAACGATCTCAATAAGCTGATGGGGGGTCATAGTTTCAAATTTCTTCGCATCTTTATTCTTTTTGGGATCACTTGTATATACACCATCTATGGATGTTGCATTGATAAGAAGGTCTGCGCCAGTATATTCCCCGAGAACGGCTGAAACCGCATCGGTAGTCTGTCCTGGTGTTACTCCTCCCATGACTATGATCTTCCCGGTCAGGCTTGCATGCTTTGCTTCCTTATAATTCAATGGAGGTTCGTAATAAGCTGCATCACCCAGAGCAGCTATAAGAAGTCGGGCATTGAGTCTTGTCAGCTCTATACCTATCAGATCACACGTGGCTTCATCAGAACCAAGGTCACGCGCCACTTTTATATATTCACGCGCTGCTTTTCCTCCCCCTGTTATAATAAATAATGTGTGTTGCCTTCCAATCTCCTTCATTACTTCTGCATAAGAAGCGAATTTTTCAGCTTGCAATTCCCGCGCAAGAACTGAACCGCCGATCGAAACTACTATCTTCATGGATAGCCAATATGTTCTCTTTAAATATTATACTTCTCACTCTTTCAGAAAGCTATTCCAAAAAGGTGAAGTAATATAACTATGATCGAACCAGGAATTCCTCCCAGTGCGCACACCAGCAATGCTGAAAAAGAATAGGGGACACCTACATTAAAGACTGAATTCGCTATAAAAAATATGATCAGGCCGATCACCGTATTTATTAAGAGGTGCGACACGGTCTTAAGGAAATAATAAGCTGCGATCACTCCTAATATTGCCAATATCACCACGATTATTTCAAATGCCATAAATTTATTAATGATTCCATTTTAGTTAAACATTTCGCAACAAATTTTTGTGTGTTGATTATGGATGTTTGGATAACATTCATGGTTGATGAATACGATTATACGTTTGAAATAGACAGGAAGTTAATCAGAGTTGAATTAAGAAATAATTATCATTATCAATAAAGATATATACAGGTAAATATAGTAAGATTTAGGGAGATTTGATTCCAATGGACCTCACACCAATACAGAAAGAGATATTAACAGCACTGATTAATTTATACAGAACCAGGAAACATGCGATCAAAGGCGAAGATATCGCACAGATCATTGAGAGAAATCCGGGAACTGTTAGAAACCAGATGCAATCCCTAAAAGCGCTTGGGTTGGTGGAGGGAGTGCCCGGGCCGAAGGGAGGATATAAAGTCACCGGGGCAACATACCGTGCTTTAAGTTTATCGGACATGGATAAAGAGATGAATGTTCCTTTAAAAAGAAATGATGAAGTGATCGAAAATGCCACTGTGGCTGAGATCAGTTTTACAACTGTAAGACATCCGGATCTTTGTAATGCAACTGTTCATGTTATTGGCGATATAAGAAAATTCGATGTAGGGGATAATCTTATGATAGGGCCAACTCCTGTAAATAGATTGGTAATAAGAGGTTCCGTGATCGGAAGAGATGATACCCAGAATACGATATTATTTGTGATACAGGAAATGGTCTCACTCCCCAAGAAACCGGTCAAGCATTATATCCATGAGAATCCAATTATGATCCCGGCTTCAGCAACGATCCAGGAAGCTTCAAGGATACTTGTTACGAATAACATTCATGGAGCACCAGTGAAAGATAAAGATGGCATTGTAGGAATAGTCACCCTGACAGATATTGGAACCACGCTGGCGGAAGGGAAAACAAGCCTCAAGATAAAAGATATCATGACAAAGGACATTATATCGATCGATGGCGAGATGCCACTCTATGAAGTTGTCAGGATATTCAACAAGGAAAAGATTGGAAGGTTAATGGTAAAAGTCAATGGAGAACTTGTCGGACTTATTTCAAAAACGGATATACTCGCCAAGCTTGCAGTATATTGAGATAATAATTATTGACCAATATTGGTCATCCCATTCTCATCATCTTTTTTAAGCCTTTTTGTGATCTCAATAAGAGGATGCCTGGCATAGTCAAGTATTCTTACATCCGACATCGTATGAAGGCCTGATGATCTGGCCGTTTTTTCCATACCCAGATGTACTTCATCACCGATGGGTATAACATAAGCATCCATACTCTTGATACCAAGTTTCCTGGCAGCAATTACCCTGTGATGGCCATCTACAAGGATCAGTCTATTGCTTTTCTTGATGACGACTATTGGTTCAGCCAGGCCTTTTTTCAATTCATATATCCTTCCATCAAGCTCGTCTGCATAGACCTTGGGCTGGGTCGGGACGAGTTCATCAATGTGTACTGTTTCATGGATCACATCAACATGGATATTGTGTATTGTTTCAAGTGTCTTTTTTAGCGTCCAGACCTTTTGCGGGCTTGTACGTTCTATATGAGAGCGAATAACATCTGAATTTGTAATAATACCCCGGAGATGTCCTTCTGTATCAACAACAGGTAATTTTGATTTACCAGACCTGAATATTACGCGAGCTACATCCCTCATCTCCATTTCAGTATCTGCGACCAGAACATCCTTGCTCATTACACAGGATATCTTTTCATCCAGTGCTTTTTCAAGCAAACCCATTGCCGATACATATCCTGTGACTTTTCCGTATTCAACTACAGGAAAACCATCGTGCCCGGTCATTTTGATCAAATCTATTACGTCCTTTACAGAATTTTCCGGGGAAACGGTATCTACTTCCGTTGTCATGTAGTTTTTAACTTTAGGTTGGACTGTCATGGTTACTTGCTTAAATCAAATGGTTATACTCCTTATTATAAACTTACATACCAATCTTTATTACCTATAGGGTCAACTTTTAAATGGTGACCCATACGGACGAAAAAAATGTAATGCTCATTAATATACTTAAAGAGGCGATATCTATCGAGATATATGGCAGGGAATATTATTTGAGATTCAGTGATCTTATTGAAGATGAAAATGCCAGGTCGATATTCAGGGGACTTTCAAGAGATGAAGAAGAACATCTGATGCTTCTTGAAAATGAATATAATAAGATCGCTGTAATGCCTTTTGATGCCAGAGATGATGATGCAACGAATAAGGAAAAGGCAAATAGCATTTTTCCAGAATCTCATAAATCTTTGAATGTAAAAGAGACCGTAGATGTCCTAAAACTTGGTATCAGAACAGAAGAACGGTCAATAGAACTGTATTCAAACGCTGCCAAAAAAACAGATGTTGGTTCAAGTAAAGATCTTTTTATGAAACTTGCGCAAATTGAAAGAAAGCATAAAGAAATGCTGGAGGATTCTATGTATTATTTTGATCAGGGTGGGTCATGGTACGGTTATTCACCTCCCTCCCTTGAGGGGTAAAGGTGGTTTTGCTTTTTGGAACTGCCGGAACGCCCATAAGCTCAACTGGCAGTGACAGTCTTTCCGGGATCAAACGGGTTTATGAGCTTGGCCTTGGATGCATGGAGCTTGAATTCGTCCATGGTGTAAAAATGAAAGAAGAGACTGCACGAAAAGTAGAAAATCTTGCAAAAGACCTTGATATAAAATTGAGCGTTCATGCCCCTTATTACATAAATCTAAATGGTGAAGATGAAACAAGGATCAAAAGCAGGGAAAGAATATTTAATTCTGCGCGTATTGGGGAAATATGCGGAGCAAGGAGTGTAGTAATACATGCTGGTTTTATCCAGAAAGATACGCGTGAAGCTGCTTATGATAACATAAAAAGAGAATTAATATTGATCCGCGAACAGATGGATAATGAGGGTTTGAATATCACCCTTCGTATTGAGACTATGGGGCGGATATCGCAGTTCGGGACACTTGATGAGGTTCTGGCTATTACTGAGGTTGATGGTGTTTTACCGTGTATTGATTTTTCACATCTTCATGCAATTTTTGGAAAAAACAACTCTCCAGAGGAATTTACTCAAATTCTTGGAACCATTGAGAATAAACTTGGGCGCGAAGGATTGAACAATATGCATGCACATATTTCAGGAATAGAATATTCCGCGAAAGGTGAGAAAAACCATCTTGAACTGGAAAAGTCTGATTTTAATTTTCGGGAACTTACTGCGGCTTTTTCTGATTTTACTATTCAAGGGACGATCATTTGTGAGAGCCCGAATCTTGAAGTTGATGCTTTAAAATTAAAAAAAGAGTTCGAAAAAAACAGGCTAAATGACCTCTAGCAGTGTATTTTTTAAACAATTGAGTCATCCGGGAACACAAGTCTTATCTTCAATAAATCCCTCATAAACACCCTAACTCAGGAGAATACAAATGGCAAAAATAACGATCATCGGCGCCGGCGCGGTTGGCGCAACAGCAGCGCAAAGAATAGCGGAAAAAGAACTTGGGGACGTTGTCCTTACTGATATCGTTGAGGGGTTGCCACAGGGAAAAGCCCTTGACCTTATGGAATCCGGTCCGCTTTTTGGTTATGATTCAAGGGTAACAGGAACGAATGATTATAAAGATATCGAAGGTTCGGATGTGGTTGTCATAACAGCAGGGATCGCGAGAAAACCCGGAATGACAAGAGAAGATCTCCTGAAAATTAATACCAAGATAATTACTGATGTCTCAAATAACATAAAACGCTATGCCCCTGATTCAGTAGTTATCACTGTCACGAACCCTCTTGACATAATGACCTATGTGACCCTGAAAACCACCGGTTTTGAACCAGGACGTGTGTTTGGCATGAGCGGAGTCCTTGATTCAGGAAGATTTGCAGCGTTCGTCGCAATGGAACTGGGCTGCTCTGTGAGAGATATCAATGCCATGGTGCTTGGGGGGCATGGGGACACGATGGTACCTTTGCCAAGATTTACAACTGTAACGGGTGTCCCGATAACTGAGCTTATGCCAAAATCCGCTATTGATCGCCTTGTTGAAAGGACGGTGAACGGAGGAGCAGAGATCGTTAATCTATTAAAGACCCAAAGTGCATTCTATGCCCCCTCGGCCGCAGTGACGAACATGGTCGAAGCGATCGTAAAGGACACGAAACGAATTCTGCCTGTGTGTGCATATTTGAATGGTGAATACGGAAGGAGGGATATTTATCTTGGAGTCCCGGCAAAACTTGGAAAAGACGGGGTCGAGGAGATCGTGGAACTTAAATTGACCCCCGATGAAGAAAAGGCTCTTGGACGATCAGCCGATGCAGTCAAATCCGGGATAGCTTCACTCAATAAGTAAAAAACTAAATAACTGCGATCAGGTACTTTACGAAAAAGATATAAACCAGGTGCATGTTTACACAACATATTTCATGAGGTCTTTCAGGTGAATCTAAAAATAGAACCAATAGGTATAATCAAATCATCTGATTCGGGATTGGCTGATATCCTGATATATTCCGATTTTGAAAAGGTCCTCGGAGACATGATGATCGAAAAAGGAACAAAGATGCTGATCGTTCATAAGAACATGGGTTCCTCTGATCACCACCAGGTCAATGTATCTGCGGCTGAACTGGTTAACCGCAAAGGTAACCTGTTGGTCGTCAAGGGTATTAATGCTGACAATGATTCTGTGATCGATGTAAGGCTTCGAAGTTAATTTTGAGGTGAAATTATGGGGGTTGACCTCGGTGACCTTTTTGAGAGAAAAGAGATCGATTTCCCTGACCTTAAGGGTAAAATCATCGCTATTGATGCATTCAATACCCTTTACCAGTTCCTGAGCATAATCCGCCAGCGTGATGGCACACCGCTTAAGGATACACATGGTGAGGTAACGTCCCACCTGTCAGGTTTCCTTTATAGGACTACGAATCTCATAGAAGAAGGTATAAAACCAATATTTGTTTTTGATGGGACACCCCCAATTTTAAAAAATAAAACAATTGAAGATCGCAAAAAAATAAGGATCGAAGCGCAGGAGAAATTCGAAGAAGCCAGGGCAAGAGGGGATGATGAGGCAGCATTTAAACATGCTCAGGCGTCTTCGCGATTAAAAGGCAGCATGATCGAAGATGCAAAGACCCTGCTTGGATTTATGGGCATTCCCGTTGTCCAGGCGCCATCTGAAGGGGAAGCACAGGCCGCCTTCATGGTGCAGAATAAAAGCGCATACGCTGCAGGTTCACAGGATTATGACGCGCTGTTGTTCGGGGCCCCATATGTTGTCAGGAATCTTGCAGTAACAGGAAAAAGAAAAATTGCAGGTACAGGGGTCTTCGTTGAGATCAAGCCTGAGTTTATCGACCTGGGTAAAGGACTTGAAGCTCTCGGGATCTCACAGGAACAACTGGTCGATATTGCTCTTCTTGTTGGCACAGATTTTAATGAAGGAATAAAAGGTATCGGCCCGAAAAAGGGGTTGAAACTTATAAAAAAACACGGTGGCATCGAAGAGACGCTTCATGAATTGAATACTGAGATTAAGAATGTCCAGGAAATTAAGGATATATTTCTCCATCCCGGTGTCACGCCAGATTATGAAATAAAATGGAAAAAAGCTGATGGAAAAGCGATAACGAAGTTCCTCTGCGCCGACCATGATTTCTCAGAAGCCCGGGTATCAAAAGCTGTGGAACGGTTGCTTGAGGCGTCGGATGAAGGGCAAAAGACGCTGGATAAGTGGTTCTAGTTAGCATACTTTTGATGATTGAGCGCTTTTTTCAAGGGCAGCAGTCTTATTGCTTACTATTTTTTGCAAGATATCAATAAGCAGGTAATTTATATCCGCAGAAGAAAGTTTAGCGCAAAAATAGCTATAAGTTGGTATAGTCTCCGGTGTCCTGCCCAGCATTTTCCATATAGTTTCTACACATTGCTGATTTACTTGAAGCCTGTTATACAACTCAGGTTTCCTGATTGCCAGGACTGTAATAGCGTGACATAATTTCTCGCTGAATTGTTCAAGGATATTATCAATGCTTTCTATTTTGGAATATATCTCTTTTGAAACTTTTTCCAGGGATTGGGCTGCAACTGCTTTTTGGATCTTACGGGCGCTCATTCCTGCTTGAATATTATCAGGTATGTACCCATCCAAAACTGAAGTTAAAGAACTTTTTTCAGCCTGAAGAACAATGCTAATGGGCGATCTTAAAGCGGAAAGGTCCTTCTGGGAATCTTCCAGCCATGACAGATACGCATCCACGAAACGACTACTGTCGGTACGGTAAACATTGCTGACAAGTGCAAGTTTCATAGCCTGAGCCATGAGTTTTTCCCTCAGAATACATTGCATCCTATGTACCTTCTTTAATTATTCTGGCTGTAACGTACGCACTATGCCCCCGGATTCATTTGCCTGTACAGCCCATTCAAGACCTTCTTCTTTTAATGTTATTTTCAGGCGCACGACGGTTGTATTTGATGCCTGTTCTTTAACATCTGCTGTCCTGATATTGGCATCAATACTCGAAGCCACTGGTTCTTTAGCAATGCTTACATTTGATACCCCGGTACGAAGAGCTGTTGAAATGGCTTCCTTGTGTGTTGCGTTCAGGGACGTCTTCATTTTGGTCATAGTGGCTGCAAACGCATCTTGCACCCCGCGCGCAACAGTTTCTTTCATAATAGGCACTTTTGTTTGTTTCACCAGTTCAAGCCGGGTTTTTACCTCATTTAAGAATGCTTGATGAAAAGCCGGATTAATCTTAATATTGTGTCTGGACAGGGTTGTTCTTAGTTGTGCGCCTGCTACCTCTGCGATCTTAGCAGGATCTTCCATCTCCCCGTTTTGTCCCTCCATATTATTCTCAATAAGCATGGGTATTTCAATGGTTAACTCAGGAATGCGGATGCGAGGGACCGACAAACCTTCGAGGAGCGGGTTAGTTTTATAGTATTCTGCCAGCGCTGCCGTTTGTTCATCCGCCATTCTGCGAGCGCGAATTACTCCGGACATTAATGAACCCAAAAGGTCACCAAGATCTGCCATATTACCTCCTCCATATTCAGGAATGCAGGTAAAGGGAAACTTCTAATTCCCTTTATATCCGCATTCTATTAGTTTAGATCACGCTGGTGGGGTAACTGCCGGTACTTCTTTGATACTATTCTCAAGAATACCCAGGAGTTTTTCCATCCCTGCGGGAAGTTCATCCTGAACTGCACGAACATGAATAGCCAGGCTGTAAGTTCGTTCAGTTTTATCCGTCGCGGATGAAGATTTCTTGGAGCTGTAACTGCATTTCAACTGGGCGGACACTGGTCCCCACCCCCCTTTAACCGCCAGGGACGTCTTTAGCTCAGACGAAGATGCCGTTGTTGACTCCACAACAGAATTTATTTTTGCATTGAAATCGATCGTTACCTCTTCAACCCTTATGTAGGGAATGGGAAGCATCGTGAGAATCGGTACGGTCAGTTTCATATCTGTTGGCGTGGGGATCGTGGGGCCTGGTTTTCCATCAACTTCCGGACCTGGTTTTTCAATAATTTTCGTATATTCGAAAGTGACCATTGTGGGCTTTCCCGGATTTTCAGCCGCATCAGCCGCATTGAATCCAACACTCTTTATAAAATCTACCGATGTTTGTGCTGATTGTGCCTGAGCTTTGATGACGGCATTCAATGGGCCGCCAATCATCGATTCAAAATTTATATTTGATAGTTCTTGTCCTTCTGTACCTGCCATAATAACCTCATATTTTTTGGTCGATGTATTTCGTTTTTAACTACTCACACCGGACATAACCAATATATTTACATGATTATATAGTATATAATCATATCGTTTCCAATTAATTTTTTTCCCATTTCTCAAGATACAACACTTCAGAAAGCGTTTTTCCCCGTTTTATTTCATCGCGTATCCGCCGCTCGTTCTTCTCAACTTCAACAGCCCTTCGCGCGATCTCATAAGCACGCTCACGAGGTATTACCACGACACCATTGTCATCCCCGACTATGAAATCCCCTGGATTTACAGTCTGCCCACCGCATTGTATCTGGGCATTTATTTCACCAAAACCTTTTGGTTCACCAGCATTCGGTACGATGGATGTTGCAAAAATAGGGAAATTAATTTTCCTGATATCATCAACATCCCTGACGGCACCGTCAATTACAACGCCGGCAACCCCATTATTGATACAGCTTAATGTCGCAAGTTCTCCCCATGGCGCTACATGTGGGCTACCGTTATAGATCACGATCACATCTCCAGCCATGGCGACGTCAATTGCTTCGACTGTCTTCGCCCAATCCCCTTCAAATGTTTGTACCGTAACAGCTTTTCCCACGGTTCTTGTTCCGATGCATATCGAATGGATGTTCTTCATAGCGCCCTTCCTGTGCATTGCATCCGATATATTGGGCGTGGATACCTGTTTTAGAAGTTCGATGGTTTTTTCATCCATTGATTTTTCAGTATCATGAGATAATTTGGGTTTATCAATACTTTGCCGAATGGCTTTTGCCGAAGTTGCAACATTGGACGAGCGGACAATATTTCCTCCAACTATGACAATACTTGCCCCGGACAGTACCGCAGCTGCAGCACTTTTAGAGTCAAGGCCTCCTGCGACAGCGATTGGCACATTTATTTTGAGCGATTTCAGGATATGCAACGGGTCTTTACCCATCATCTGCTGGTCGATCCCCACATGAATATTAATATAATCGACCCCCAATTCTGCCAGTTCTTTTGCTCTTTTTGCGGGTGCATCTGAGGAGATAAGGTCTGCCATTATTTTTATCCCATATTTTCGGGCTGACCTGATAGCTTCCATGATCACCGAGTTATCTGAACTTCCTAGAATTATAACGATATCAGCACCGGCTTTGGCTGCCATTTCCACTTCGATGGCGCCCGTGTCAACGGTCTTCATATCCGCAAGAATGATATGTCCGGGAAAAGCTGCTTTTAGTTTCCTTACAGAGTCCATGCCTTCGCTTTTTATAAGAGGCGTTCCTGCCTCGATCCAGTCCGCTCCCCCTTCTATTGCTTCTCTTGCGATCTGTATCGCGCGTTCTGTTTCAAGAATATCGAGAGCTACCTGAAGGACTGGTTTAATAATATCACCATTTTATAAATTAGCGTATTTAGTTAAAGATTTAATGGTTAAAGAGAAAATATAAAGCCTGTATGAGTTTATCTAGTACCACGAAGGAGAAATCCCTATAATCTCTATAGAAAAACTATCAAAATCCTTCGGTACCAATGTTGTCCTTAGAAATATCACTCTCAAAATAGAAAAAGGTGAATTTCTTACAATATTCGGGCCGAACGGGGCAGGAAAAACCACGCTCATAAAGATACTGGCAACACTTGTCAGTCCTACATATGGAAAGGTTACGATAGACGGTTTTGACATCAAAGAAAATCCAATTGAGATCAGGAAGAAAATTGGCGTCATCTCACATGATACATATCTTTACCATGAATTAACAGCAGCCGAGAATCTCAGGTTCTTCGGAAATATGTATGATGCAAATAATCTCGACGCTCGTATCGATGACCTTTTAAAGCAGGTTGGATTGACCTACAGGAAAAACGACCGCGTACGGACATTTTCAAGGGGTATGAAGCAGCGCCTGTCGATCGCACGTGCCCTGATCCATGATCCGCCCATTCTTTTCCTTGATGAACCTTATACTGGACTTGACCAGCATGCGATCGCAACTTTTGACAGGATACTGGGAGATACGAATGCACAGGATAAGACACGAGTCCTCATTTCCCATGATATCGAGCACGGAATTTCGTTATGCGACAGGGCAATAATCCTTACAGGCGGCAAGATCGCTCATGAGATGAATGAGAATGAGATCAATAACCTGCTCCAGTGCAGGGCGATATATGACAAACATGTGCAGGAGCGCAAATGAAGTTCCTCCAGATCGCAAAAAAGGATTTGCTTGCAGAATTCCGGACAAAACAGATGCTTAACTCCATGGTCATTTTTGCCCTTCTTGTGATCGTGATCTTTAGCTTTGCATTCGGGAATGAAGCCACAATATTCATTCCAAATCTCAAGAAGAAGATCATAGATATTCTTGCGCCGGGTATGCTCTGGATAGCTTTTACTTTTGCCGGGATGCTTGGACTGTCACGCTCATTTGCAGGAGAAAAGGAAGAGGGATGCCTTGATGGATTAAAATTGTGTCCTGTTGACAGGAGCGATATCTATAACGGGAAAGTCCTGTCCAATGCGGTTCTCATGTTCCTTATGGAAATCGCCACATTGCCTATTTTCATTGTGCTTTTCAGTTATGATATACAGAATCTTCCCGGCCTTATTTTAGTTATAATACTGGGAACTTTCGGGTTTATTTTCGTTGGAACACTTCTTTCGGCGCTTACCGTAAATACCAGGACGCGCGAGATACTTCTCCCGGTGATCTTATTTCCCGTTCTTATCCCTGTGATCCTGTCCTCGGTAACTGCAACTGCCTCAATGCTTGCAAATGGTAATATTTCGGATATTTCAGGTGAGCTTCAAATACTTGCTGTGTATGACATCATTTTTTTTGTGGTTGCGCAAATAGTTTTTGAATATACGATAGAGGATTAAGGAATGGATAATATTATGACATATGAAACTTAATCAGGTAATAATATGCTAAAAAAAATTGTCTATGCGATTACTGCCGCGTTGATATTGATCTCAGTTTATATTGATTTTTTTATTGCTCCTGTCCCCATAAATACCGGACAGGCAGCAGGTGATCCGAATAATTTTAAAATATTCTATTTCCATCTTCCCATTGCAATATCAGCATACCTGTCTTTTTTTATTGTATTTATTTCAAGCATTCTTTATCTTAGAAAAAAAGAGCAGAAATGGGATATAGTATCATTAGCTGCAGCAGAAGTTGGAGTTGTTTTTGCACTCCTTACCCTGATCAGTGGGTCGATATGGGGGAAATCAGCATGGGGCGCATACTGGGTATCATGGGACGTCAGGTTAAATACATCCCTTATCCTGTTCTTAATATACATATCATACCTGATGATACGCCAGGCGATCGAAGAGCCTGAAAAGCGAGCACGGCTTTCTGCGGTTTTCGGGATAATCGGTTTTATTAGTGTTCCAATAAGTTTTCTCTCAGTGCGATTTTACTCAAAAATGCATCCCTGCGTAGTCCCCCCATGCCCCAGCGGAGGTGGAGGAGGTATTGGCGGAGATGTACTAATCTATCTCCTTATTAATTTTGCCGCGTATTTCCTGCTTGTAGCGACACTAATCATGTTAAAGATAGATACTGAAAAAATGAGAGAAAAAGTGAATGAAATTAAGAGAAATAACAATCTCTAAAGCAATATTCTAGGGTATAATTTTTTTGAAAAAAAATTATGAGGCTAAAGGTTCAGCCTCTATTTGCGTTTTCCTGACTTCAACTCTTCTGAGTGGATAGACAGGTTTTACATCATGGTAAATATTAGCAGATAGTTTTCCGCTGACAATATCCTGGACGAACTGCTCCATGTCAAGTTCTTTTGCTCTTGCCGAAATAACATTGTTCATTATCTGGCGGATAGCTTTGACCTGGTTCTCACGCGCTCTTTTGATAGTGAAACATGAAGGCTTAACTCTTATGGTATATCCATCCTTTGTGGTCACGGAAACATTTCCCTCAACAGAAGAAGTTTCTCTTTTTACAAGTGAACGCAGGTAATCATGGGTGAGTTGATGTCCCATATATTTAGTATAAGCAGAGTCGCCACCGACACTATCAACTTTAAGTATCAATTTTGTATTCTGTTTGGAAAGATCGTTCGTCAATTCCCCAAGAGTGACCTCGATATTTCTTCCGATCAGCTTTTCCGGCTCATTAGCTATTGTTTCGCCGATATTTGCTTTTCCGAACATTTCAGGTGCAACAAGATTGTACCATTGTTTGGCCTTCCAGCCGTCTGTTTTTGCTACTGCCAATTAATTTCCTCCAATATAATATGATTAAGATGTGAATAGACTCACAAAAATCATGCGTTAAATAGATTAATGGATACTTAATACTTTTGGAGAAGTATGTCATATGCAATTTTTGCATTCATCAAGTAATCATCAACCGAAGAAAGTACAGTCCCCACCTTATCTCCCTCGAATCCCACAGTTGCGAAATCCCCTTCGATATGTGTTTCCATTTCAGGAACATTGTCAGGGGCAAGTGTTCTGGTAATTGCATTTATCAGTTCTTCAGCCCCTTCACCTTTAAAAATCAATTTCCCCTTGATCTTCATGCTTTTGATCTCAGTTGCTTTTCAATGATCGAATCAATAATATCGATGAATTTCATGGCCGTTCCTACGGGAATAGTGGCGCCTGATGCTATATCATGTCCCCCTCCCATTCCCCCTACCCTTGTTGAGGCTTCCCTCATCGCAGATGCGAGATCCAATCCGGCATTTACCTGTTTCCTTGTCCCGCGTCCGGATATCCTGATTTTCCCCTCAACTTCATTAAAGGTAAGAAATGGTCTATCTGGGTGCAGATAACGCGTCATCGTCCCTGAAATTATGCCGGTGCCGCTTGAATCACCCAGAAGCACATACCTGAAACTGCGCACTGATTTAAGCTCGGTCTGGGCTTTCCTTATAGCGCTTATCAGATCACGCTGGTTTTCTCGGACAATTGTTCTAGCCTTGTCTACGACTGACGAATCCCGCATGCACAACATCAGAGCAATACCTGGAACTTCATCTTTTCCACAGGCGTTCATGATATTTACAAGATCATAGATGTTCGGAACAACTTCCCGGTTAAGGGTATAATTGTCACCGATCATTGAATCAATGGCTGTAAAACTTCCCTGTTTAGCAAGCTTTAGAATGATTTTTGAAGATAGCTTTGTCAATTGTTCATTCGAAAGATTTTTTAATTCTCCCTGTATACCCATCCTGTCAAGAAATTCCTTTATTTTTTCTTTATCTCCGGTAATATCCAGAAAAGGATCAACATTAAACTCAAACAACTCATCGATGGGGGCGTCCCCCATCCTCAGCCCCCTGGAGACAGTGATCACTTTATTTTCAACAGCTTCATCAAGTATGAATTTATTTGCTCCCAGGAAGACCTGTTTATCCCCCATTGCCCCAGTCAGGGCAAGCCCTGCTAGATCGGTATTATCTCCCATCTGGCGAGCCACCATATAGGCGCCGCAGGCTGCGCATAATTGTGTAGAACCATCAATTCCAGCCAGATGAGGATTAAAATGGACGTGTTCCAATTTTCCCGTGGGTTTATGGTGGTCAATAATTATTGCATCCTTTATCTGAGAAGTAAGTTCTACCTGACCGCTTCCCATATCACAAAGGATAACTGCATCGTCTGGTGTCTTTTGTATCAATTCGATGGTTGACTGGTCAAACTGACCAACAATAGTAGTATGAAAAAGTATGCCCTTCCGGTTCAGGGCATTGCACATGATACCGGCAGCAGATAAGCCATCTGCATCGTTGTGAGATATTAACCTCACACGATCATGTTTCAATATGGCCTGTGCTACCTGCCTGCTCAAAGCCTCTATTTCCGGGAGGCTTTCCTTTCCATCAGTCATCGGGACTTATCTTGAAATGAGCATTTCTGCTCTTGATATTGAGAATTTCCAGGTTTCTGGAAGTACACCCTCACGGCGGTAATATTTTTCAAGTCTTCTGATCTTGGAGATCATGTTGTTAAGTGAACGTTTGTTATGGACATCTTTTTTATTCTTTAAAATATGCTTATTAAGTTTCAAAACATTCAATACAATGTTATGAATATCCTCTGGGACTTTTGTTCCAACATTCTTTTCTTTTAATATTTGCACGATCTTTTTACCGGTAACGAGCGTAACATCAGGAACTCCATAGCGATCCCTTAAGATCATACCGATCTCACTTGGACCCTTTCCACCAGACGCAAGCTGCGCAATGGTATTCTCTATCTCTTCTTTATTGGTATTTGACCATTTGGGTGGCTCTGTTCGTATTGGTTTCGTGGAACCTGCCTGACCCTTTCTGCGTGTATGCATTCTTGCCATTTAATTTTCTCCGATTATCATTATTTCGTTTGATTTTATTGTTTCTATAAAAGCGAAGGCAAATCATAATGGAGAAGGTATATTAAATACCTTTCCGAGAGATAATACAGTGGTCATCCGACAGAACTTATACTTATATTTCATACAACCCTTTATTATCGATCTGAATTTTTGCCATTTCCACAGCATGTTTTGTATAATCTTTCCTGGTAATTCTCCCCTGCGTGAGCCATCCTATGATCCCTTCTTCATAACCTATACCAGGTTTATCAGTAAGAGGAACAAAAGCCTCTGAGATAGTAATCTCTTCATCCACGACCCGTCTAGTGCATTCGGGAGGATATTCAAACGCGGGCCCCAATCCAATGAAGATCCTTTTCCCGTCAAATATTGCACAGGCACAGAAATTCAAGTAGCCGCTTCCGGTTCCCTCCACCTGCGATATACCATCCTCTATTCCCACCGAATATTCGCAATCCACGAACACCGATCTTGCCCTGGTTATCGCGCCTGTTATGATCTCATCAAGGCTCATTGGTTGTTCCCTGACACCTGATCTGCAGGCAATACCAGTTACTCCATAAGAATTAAAAACCTCACGTACAGCATCAATTTTATTTGTATTCAATGATGCCACACGGATCATTTTTGAAGACATAGTTTAATGTATTTCCTTATGATCCCTTAAGAATTTCTTGAAAAATTTCCATCCGGTCTTGCAAAGGTGGATCCTTCCAGACGTATCTTCCCTGACCCAGTCCATGAGATAAAAGAACTGGGCTTTGTATTCATTCACCGTTTCTTCGATTATTTGGGGAGGATCCGTGACCCCAAGACTGCAAAGATATTTTATGAATAGTTCTTCTCCTTTATTTTGTGCGATCCCATCGATCTTTTTCACCGCGAATTTGTAGCCCTCATTTTTCAGCCATTGAACAGTCCTATCATGGACACAACCGGAACATATTTCGATCTCCTCATCTTTTGATATATTCAATTCCCGAACTCCTTTCTCAACTATGTTCCTCGCGCTCTGAAGATATGTCTTTCTCCTGAAAGTATCGTTTCTGAAATCTTCTATCGGTATTATATCATAATACAACTCAAATGTCTCTTTCCTTACTACGATTATGCCCACGCCTCCAACTGGAGTTCCCCAGCCCTGGTCATCTATCTGGATAGTCATGAAAGGTTATATAAAAATTGACGCCGAGGGGGAGACTTGAACTCCCGATGTGCGTAGCACAACCGGTTTTCAAGACCGGCGCCTTAACCGCTGGGCTACCTCGGCATGATATTTCTGCGAAATGGTTGGCATTGCTTATTAATATTGCCTACATCGAAACATTTAACCATAATTAATAATTATTGACCCCTTATCATAACAAACTTAGAGAGGAAAAGATGACAGATATATTACTAGTACTATCAAAAGACCCGTATACTACGGAAACACCCGATCTCGTTCTGGATATCGGACTAAATGCCAGGGAAAAAGGAAACAGTGTATCTTTATACCTTATTGAGGATGGCGTGACCGCTGCAAGAAAATCTGAGTTCGGAAATAAACTGACAGCAGCACAACAAAAGGGCATAAAGATATATGCGGATGATAAAGCAGTGCTTTCAAGGTCGCTCACTGGCAAACTTATCGGAGGAGTAGAGGTCAAAGAAATAGGAACTCTCCTTGATTTCATAATGCAAAAAGACAGAGCTGTGTGGTTTTAGGTGATATAAATGACAGGAAAACAACTTACCATAGTTTCAATAAACGGCCCCTACAGGGACGAAGGCGTATTTACGATGATAAGACTGGCCCATGCCGCAAAGGAAAAAGGGATAACGGTCAACTTCTTTAACTACCTGGACGCCACAATTATCGCGCACAAAGACCAGGCGCCAAAGGAGTTCCCTCCAGTTGAGACAATTTTTAAGTCAATAGTCTTTAAAGGGATAAAGAAGCCAAAAGCGCATGCTATCGCATGCATAAAATGCACTGATGCCCGGGGCGTCACAAAGCAGCAGACCGACGGTGTCCTAATAGGCGGGCTCTATGATCTTGGTGAATGGACGGCTGAATCTGATAAGACTATACTGATAGGGTGATCACCATGAGCAAAAAAGTAACTATAATCGTAACCCAGCCCCCATACGGGAAAGAGGATGCATTTTCAGCAGTACCCATGGCTGCCTCGCAGGTTGCCGCAGGCAATGAAGCTTCGTTAATTTTCGTGAGCGGCGGCGTCCATTCTATAGTGAAAGGACAAAAATCAGAATATGGCGACCAGGCCGTGTGGGTCAAGAATGTGCCATCAGTTGAATCTGAGATCATAAAGAACATTGATCTTGTGAGTTTCTATGCTCTTGACAGGGATATTGCCAAAAGAGGAATTAATGATAGCGAGATCATTAGCGGGATAAAAAAATTAACACTCTCGCAATTGACAGATATGATACTGGAATCTGATGTGAACATGGTGTTTTGATGTCGGAAATAATATCAGACGACAGTCTGGATGTGTGCGGCGAATGCTGCCCATATCCCCTTATCCTTACAAAAAAAAAAGTAGAGTCGTTAAAATCCGGCGAGGTATTACATATCATAGCTGATGACCCTGTTGCACCCCAGAATATCGATGCATGGGCAAAAAAGACTGGACACAAATTGCTCGCGGTCAAACAGGATGGGAAGATCTATAACGTGTATGTCCAGAGAGCTTAGGTTTTTCTTTTGATCCACCCGGGATTGGATTCCTGAATGTCCCTCCATTCCCTCCTAAAGGACAAACTCTCAAGCGAAAAACTCCTTCTACTCCCAAAAGGCTTTGAAGTGATCGGGGACATTGCCATAATCAGTATCCCTCCCCCTCTCGAAGAGGACAAATATATTATTGCACAGGAATTTTCCACCTTCAGGAAAGATGTTAAAACAATTCTGCGCAAGCTTCATAAAATAGAAGGCTCTGCGCGGGTGGCTGATTTTGAAATACTTATTGGGAACAGGACTACCACAAGGCACAGGGAAAATGGCTGCATTTTCGAGCTTGATGTTACAAAAACTTTCTATTCTGGAAAAATGCAATATGAACGGGACAGGATCGCAAATAATGCAAAAGATGGCGAAAATGTGCTGGTCATGTTCGCAGGAGTCGGGACGTTTCTCATCCCCATCAAAAAGAACAAGAACGTGACCATAACGGGTCTTGATAATAACCTCGATGCCTGCCGATTTCTTCAAAAGAATCTTGAATTGAATCACACCATGGCAAATATCATACTCGCAGATGCACGACAAATAAATTCTATTTTTGAAACCACATTTGACCGGATCGTGATGCCAGCGCCTTATGGCCAGGATATCTTCCTGGATATTGTTAGGTCTATTTTAAGTCCTGGTGGATATGTCCATTTCTACACCTTCAAGAAAGACTTTGAGATCCCTCATTTTAAACACCTCCTTGAAGAAAAAGGATGGAATATCGACTTTTTCAGGGATTGCGGAAATGTGGCACCAAGAGTGAAGAGATATGTTTTTGACCTGAAATCAAAGTAGAGTAAATAATTCCTTCTTCTATTTTATTTATCAAAACATTCTTATCTTTTTACGATGTAATTGACAGTGATGGGAACCTATATAATCAAGACTTCAAGATCGCTGGATGGAAAGACCATTGTTCTTGGTATCACAGGAAGTATAGCCGCAGTCCGCTGCATTGAACTTGCCAGAGAACTCAGGAGGAACGCAGCAGAGGTTCATGCCGTAATGTCGGAAGCTGCACGAAAAATAATTCATCCTGAATCCATGCGATATGCTACAGGCAACCCGGTAATTACTGAAATAACAGGGAACGTTGAGCATGTAGATTTCTGCGGTATCGAAGGTAGGGCAGATCTTCTTTTGATAGCCCCATGCACCGCAAATACGATCGGAAAGATCGCACATGGCATCGATGATACTCCTGTGACAACATTTGCAGCCACTGCTTTTGGTTCAGACATCCCGATAATGATCGTGCCTGCTATGCATGGGTCTATGTATGACCATCCCATCGTCATCGAAAATATAGGAAAATTGACCCAACTTGGGGTCGAATTCGTCAATCCTGTCACAGAAGAAGGCGCAGCTAAAATTGCCGGAAATGAAGAGATCGTATTAAGAGTTGAAAGGGCAGTGGGAAAAAATACACTTTCCGGTAAGAAGATCATCATTACAGGAGGCGCAACAGCAGAGGCGGTCGATCCGATCAGGATACTCACCAACCGCGCCTCAGGAAAAACAGGTGTGGAGCTTGCATTTGAGGCTTACAGGAGAGGCGCAGATGTCACACTTGTTCACGGGGGATGCCTGGGGATACAGGGGATTTGTGAATTTTACGCGCAAAGCGCAAAGGACATGTCAGATTCTGTTATCGAAGAACTGGATAACGGATATGATCTGCTCATAAGCGCTGCGGCCATTTCTGATTTTACGGTCAAGCCATCAAATTCAAAGATCAAATCAGGCACGCAGATAAGTCTCTTGCTTGAACCAGCGCCCAAACTTATCAAAGAAGTACGCAGCAAATATCCTGATCTTAAGATCATTGGATATAAAGCAGAAACCGGTGTGGTCGAAGATGAACTTATAAAACGAGCCCGTGAATCCATGGAAATTTCCAAACTTTGCATGGTTGTTGCGAATGATGTTTCTTCAGGCGGTATGGGGACAGACGATAATGATGTATATATTATAGACGACTCAGTCAAACAGGTATCAGGCTCAAAAAGAGATATCGCAGGTGAAATAATGGATAAGGTCGAATTGATCTTGAGGAATGAATGAAGATCATTACTATTGA
This sequence comes from Candidatus Methanoperedens sp., assembly GCA_026552975.1. Classification (GTDB taxonomy): domain Archaea; phylum Halobacteriota; class Methanosarcinia; order Methanosarcinales; family Methanoperedenaceae; genus Methanoperedens. Next base: position 33,249 of record JAPMTR010000068.1, on the reverse strand, counting down.
CCCATGTTTTACAAAAGGAGATGAAGATCTTTTCAGCGGGGAGGCTGAACTTGGAGCAGTTAAAATTACTCAAAATGCGATCGATGAACTTAAGAAACACTTTGACAGCGTTCAGGTCACGCCTGACAACGAAATGATAATATTAACGAACCCTCCGGTTGAAAAGATCATTGTTTTTGATACCGGACGCGCGATAATCAGACGTATTGCAACAAAAGGACTTGCGATAAGCAGATTCGAGATGCTTGAGAAGATGCTGATAAATTAAAATGTAAAAATAAAAATATAATTTAGTGACAAAAAAAGAAATTATCCTTTGATCCTCTTCAACCTGAAGGTATTTTCTCTTTCCATCTCTTCAAGCCTTAACACAATGAAATTTTTTGCATCATTAAGTTCAGGAATGACCTTGAATTCAAGAGCATTGACCCTGCGCTTTGTCTTTTCAATATCATCAAGCAGCTTTTTCATCGTGGTCTCGATCTCGGCTGCAAGAATTATTTTCTCAACAAGTATTTCATAATTGTCTACGGCTTCGTCGATACGTGAGCTTGTACCGATAATGCCATAGCCATGTTCATTGAGTTTCTTATGGACACTCGTTGCCTCTATTTTAGGAACAACAACCCCCATCACGTTCTTGCTCTGGAGTTCAAGTTTAGGATTATCTTTAAGGGCAAAAGCTGTGGATCTCACGACCACAACCCCTTCAACAGATTTTGCCAGGGCTAGTCTCTGGGAAGCAATAGCGAACTGCTTTTCTACTTCGCTTCGTATGTTTTTGGCCTTTTCAAGTATCTCGAACAACTCAAGGATCAGGCCGTCCCGCTTCATCTTGAGAAGCTTATGACCGCTCTGACTGAGCTTGATCCTCTTTTTAAGATCAATAAGCTCTGAGCGTGTTGGTTTTATGTTGTCCTTAATAGCCATACTATTCCTTTTTTTCCGCCTTGTGCGCAGGATGATACTTGTCGATATATTTGTTATCTATTCTTGTGAGCTGTGTTTCTGGCAGTTCAGCAAGCAGGTCCCAGCCGATGCTTAATGTTGTCTCGATGTCCCTGTTCTCATCTTCACCCTGTCGAACGAACCTGTCTTCGAACATGTCTGCGAATTCAAGGAATTTCCTGTCCCTGTCAGAAAGCGCATCTTTTCCTACGATCGCCACAAGACCTCGTAAGTCCTTACCTTCTGCATATGCCGCATACAACTGGTCAGAGACCGCTTTGTGGTCTTCCCTTGTTCGTGTTGCGCCAATGCCTGAATTCATAAGTCTTGAAAGTGACGGAAGCACATTTACAGGTGGGTAGATACCTTTCCTGTGAAGTTCCCTTGAAATAACGATCTGGCCTTCGGTGATGTATCCAGAAAGATCCGGGATCGGATGTGTTATATCGTCACCTGGCATTGATAAGATAGAGAACTGCGTTACTGATCCTTTTCTTCCTTTAATTACACCTGCGCGTTCGTAGAGTGAGGCAAGATCTGTGTACATATAACCCGGATATCCTCTTCTTCCGGGGACTTCTTCTCTTGCTGCACCCATCTGACGAAGAGCTTCGCAATAATTTGTAATATCTGTGAGAATGACAAGCACATGCATATCATGTTCATAGGCGAGATATTCAGCTGCAGTAAGCGCAAGTCTTGGCGTGATAAGTCGTTCAACGGCCGGATCATCTGCAAGATTCAAAAACACCACTGCCCGCTCAAGAGCGCCTGTTCGTTCAAAGTCGCGCATAAAGTACTGGGATTCTTCATTTGTGATACCCATCGCAGCAAATACTACCGCGAATGGCTCATTTGATCCCCTGACTCTGGCCTGTCTTGCGATCTGGAGAGCAATTTCATTATGTGGAAGACCTGAACCTGAGAAAATAGGTAGTTTCTGTCCCCGAACGAGCGTGTTCATGCCATCAATGGTCGATATGCCTGTCTGGATGAAATCCTTAGGAGGAAGTCTTGCATATGGGTTGATAGCTGCGCCTGTTATGTCGATCCTATCCTCGGGAACGATGCGCGGTCCGCCGTCAAGAGGCTCGCCTGCACCCGATAATATCCTTCCCAGAAGGTCTTTTGAAACAGGGAGTTTGATCGTTTCACCGGTGAATCTTACTCCGCATTCCTTATTAAGACCGCCAGTGCCTTCAAATACCTGTACGACAACGATCTCATTAGATGTATCAAGTACCTGTCCTCTTTTTGTCGTGCCATCTGGAAGAGTTATGTTGACAAGTTCATTGTAACCCACAGGTTCTGTCTTTTCTACAAAGATCAGCGGACCTGAGATCTGGTTGATCGTCTTATATTCTTTCGTCATGTTATTTACCTCTTAATCTGGCAAACTCTTCATCCATGTTTTTCAGAATCACTCCAAGCGCTTTATCGAATTCCACCTCATATTTGACTTTGGCAAGGTCGTCCTTTGTACTTGACTTCATTATTTCTGCAATTTCAGCTCCGCCTTCAAGAGCGCTCTGGGCTTTGTCGCCCCATGAGGTTATAGCCTTCAATAATTTGTATTGTTTATCCATAGGACAGAACGTATCTACTTCATGATAGGCATTCTGCTGCAGGAAATATTCGCGTATCATTCTTGCGATCTCAAGCGTCAATTGCTGGTCTTCCGGAAGTGCATCTGAACCAACAAGCTGGACTATTTCCTGGAGCTCTGATTCTTTTTGAAGTAATTCCATTGAATCGTTCCTGAGTTTTACCCAATCAGGAGACACATGTTCATCATACCACGGCCCAAGGGCCTTAGTATATAATGAATAACTATTAAGCCAGTTAATTGATGGGAAATGTCTTCTCTGGGCGAGTTTTGCATCAAGGGCCCAGAATACTTTTACAATACGAAGAGTGTTCTGCGTGATCGGTTCAGAAAAGTCGCCGCCTGGAGGTGAAACTGCCCCTATGACCGTGATCGATCCTTCTTTTCCGCATAGTGCTTTTACTTTGCCTGCGCGCTCGTAGAATTCTGAGAGTCTTGCTGCAAGATAAGCCGGATAACCTTCTTCACCTGGCATTTCTTCAAGGCGTGATGAAATTTCTCTCATAGCTTCTGCCCACCTTGAAGTAGAATCCGCCATCAAAGATACATCATATCCCATATCCCTGTAATACTCAGCGATCGTGATACCTGTATAAACTGAAGCTTCCCGTGCTGCTACTGGCATGTTGGAAGTATTGGCGATAAGAACTGTCCTTTCCATCAAAGGCCGTCCGGTTTTCGGGTCTTTGATCTCAGGGAATTCATGAAGAACATCAGCCATTTCATTGCCGCGTTCCCCACATCCGATATACACCACTATTTCTGTATCGCTCCATTTTGCGAGCTGCTGCTGGGTAACTGTTTTTCCGCTCCCGAATGGGCCCGGGATCGCGGCTGTTCCGCCTTTTGCGACCGGGAACAGGCCATCAAGGATCCTCTGTCCTGTGATCAGGGGTGTGTTGGGTGTCATTTTTTTGGCTACAGGTCTTGGTTTCCTGACAGGCCATTTTTGCATCATCATGAGTTCTTTGCCATTATCAAGAGTACAGATCACAGCATCAACTTTGAACTTTCCCTTCTTTATATCGCTTATAGTTCCAGAAACATTCGGAGGGACAAGTATCCTTTGTTCGATATTCTGCGTTTCCTGGACCGTACCGATTATATCTCCGCCATTGACTTTATCGCCTTTCTTGACCATTGGGACAAAATCCCATTCTTTCTCTCTCGAAAGACCATTAGCAGAAACTCCCCTCTTTATGAAATCTCCCATGCTGTCTTTTAACACAGGAAGAGGGCGCTGGATACCGTCATAAATACTCTCAAGAAGCCCTGGACCAAGTTCAACTGATAAGGACATTCCAGTATTTTCAACAGGTTCGCCGGGCTTTAATCCTGAGGTTTCTTCATAAACCTGAACTGTGGATTTATCTCCCTCTATCCCTATTACTTCACCCATCAGACCTTCTGTTCCGACTTTTACCACATCGTACATTTTGGTATTTAAGCCGCTTATGATGACGACCGGTCCTGATATCCTATAAATTTCACCTTTATTTTTCATCTATGACACCTTCTTTTATCTAAATGTCCCGGAAATTAATTCCAGGGTATTATTTCCAGAGATCTACACCTACCGCTTGCTTGATCTTGTCCCTGAGGTTCGTGCTTTCTCCTTTTCCGCCAATTGCTATTACTGTCGGCTCTACCGAGTCATCCAGTACCTGTCGAATATGCGGGGAGAGCGAACTCAGGTCATCATTATGGACTATCAGTATTGCTACATCCTTATCATTCAATACGCTCTGGATCTTTGATTCAATATCAGATGACGTTGCATCAAAAGTTTTTCGAATTCCTGCAAGCCGAAATCCGATAGCAAAATCACTATTTCCAACTACTGCAATTTCCATTCTACATCACCAGGTGAGCCTTTATCGTATCTTCAGATAACTTTGTTTCTTTTCCACGGACGATCATCCTCAGGTTATCCACTTCGATTTTTTTACTGACAATATAATCAAGAACAGGAAGGATGGAAAGCGGATAATAATATGATATCCTTGTGGCGTAAAGAATACCATATTTATCAAGACGCGTTTCAATATTTGTTAATGAATTCAAGTCATTGCTGATATCCCTGATAGCTTCCCAGTATGAATATTCTTCAAGTGCCCTGACGAATTCGGGGAATGCTAATGAAGCAAGCCTTGTCAGGTCTGACTCTTTAAGTTCTATACCTCCGGGTATCAAAAGTTTGAGTATTTCCTCACGTTCCATTTCTGCTCGTTTCATCCTGAAAAGGATCTTCAGGTTTTTCAGGTCGATCTCGGTCCTTAAGAATTTTGAGAATAATTTGTCCTTTGAATTGATACCAGCTGCCACAAGGCCAGTATAATATAATTTGTCAAGGTTGTTTTCGATTTCCGCAAGTACACCTTTATATCCAGCGATCGCTGGATAATATGTCGTTTTTGAAAGGGCCGCGATCACGCCTTCTACGGTCTGGATCCTGGCAAACTCAGTCAAATCCCTGTAACGCAACTGTCCTGCAGAAACTACATCTTCGAGGATCTCTTCTTCATTTGCCCCTGAAAACTTTCCACGAAGAATGGTTTTTATATTCCAGATATCCCAGTAACGGAGATATTCCGTGATAAGATAATTTGCCTCATCCTGGGACACTTCCATCAATTTACGGTATGTCAAAGCCAGGTTCTGATTCAAAGCATGTTCAAAAAGGTCAGTGCCCTTGTATTTCTTTCCAAGTTCATCAACATCTTTCTTATATTCTGATTCACCGATGAACCGGGTTATCTCAGGTATTTCCATGTTAATGAATTTAGGGAACATATCCTTGGGGATTAGCTTCCCTTTCATAGCACGGACTCTTGCCACGATATAAGCATACTTGACGGTGTTTGAAGTTCCCATTCTTTAGTTCACCCAAATAAGATATCTGAAACCTGTTTTAATGATTGTTCATTTACATTTTTCAGGATCATATCATATCTGAAATCAAGGACTTCTGTCCCATCCTTGTTCTCTATGACCACACCCCCTAAACAATCAATTTCTCCAGCAATTTCTAGTTTAGTCAATTTCTTGACATTAGACCTGTCTTTGCTTCTGGAGTATATCTTACTGTTCCCGGATTCGTTTTTCTCAATGATCGATTTTAATATCGCCTGGTTTTTTTCGGCCGGGAGTTTTGATATTGACTCCTTCGCAGATTCATATACTTCGTCAAGGACCTCTTTGCGTGCATTGAGGATTTGCTTTTTTACTTCGAGATTAGCGCTGGATAATTCCTGTTGTTTCATCCTGTCGATCTCTTTTTTGAGAGCTTCTTCCCGTGCTGCTTTTATTTTAGCGGCGCTAGCCTGGGCATCTGCAATAATCTTGGAAACTTCCTGGGAGGTTTCACCGCTTATCCTATCAGCTTCTGCTCTGCCCTTGGCCTTTATTTCTTCAATTATCGCATCAAGTCCCATATCTCTTCACTTTTTAAACATTGAATACGAACAATAAGATCAGCGCTACTACAAGACCAAAAATTGCTATGGATTCAGGTATAACTGTCATAAGAAGACCCTTACCAAAGAATTTTTCATCTTCTGCCATTGCTCCAACAGCAGCGGCACCTATGGCCTGTTCACCCATAGCTGCCCCAATACCGCATAGTCCTACTGCTATTCCTGCTCCAATTGCTATCATTCCAGCATCTGCTACCATATTTTTTAATCCTCCGTATATTTTCGTTTATAACCAAAGGGGACGTATTTTTTACCTCCCCCTTCATAAAATTTAGTGAAAAATTCCACGTACTGAAGCCTCAATGAATGAAGCCCCGGTCCGAGAATTCCAAGTAAAAGGTTTATTACATGACCAATGAAAAGGATCACAACACCAACAAGGGCAAGAACTATTCCTCCCCCCAAGAGTTCGCCATCAGGCCTTATGAAAAGATCCATGGAAAGAGTATTTACCACAAGAGCTATTCCTGCCGAAGACAAACCGATGGCAAGTATCCTTGAGTATGACAATACGTTGCTCAGTATCGTTGGTATTTCAAGGATCGATATAAATCCTTCACCTGCTATGAGAAGTATTAGACCGACGATCGCAAGAACTGCACCAACCATGAAAACAGGATCTCCTGTTGGGACCGGGAGCTTTGAAGTAACTGCAGGCATCAATTTTGCAATTAGTAATACTCCTCCTATAAGGATCATCATCCAGGAACCTTTTGCCAATATCGCATGTTTTAATCCGTGGTCTTCATAATAATTCCTGAAGCCAAGTATCAATCCGAGCAGGATATGAATAATACCGATCGCAAATGTCAGAAGAAGCAAAGACTGTACTTCCCCGAACCTGTGGATCGGCATGTGTATGCTTGCGATCGCTGGCCCTGCAATTCCCAGTAAACCATGTTCCATTTCCCCATGAACTTCCATATTAAATATCGGGAAACCAAAAAACTCCCCGAATATGAAACCAAAGAACGTAGAAAGTATTCCTGACAGGAATAATATCAATGCAAGTGAATTAAGACCACCGGTCTTGAATTTACTCTTGATGAAATAAGCCATGGCAGCCACGATTATACCATACCCAACATCACCAAGCATTATCCCATAGAATAGCGGGAAGGTAATAAAAAGAACGGCTGATGGGTCGATCTCCGTGTATTTAGGCGTTGCGAATGTATCGATCAATAGTTCAAAGGGTTTTGCCGATGTTGGATTTTCAAGTTCAACTGGAATATCTTCATTATTTGCTTTCTCTTCATTCTTTACAATATGAACGAGTCCCCCGGTATTTTTTTGCAATTCCTTTTCCATTTCATCATATTTTGAAGTCGGGATCCAACCATCTATTATGAAGGCATTCGTGCTTGTCGCAAATTTAAGAGGCACTTCTGCCTTCTGGGTCTCGATCGAGAGATATTCATCGGCGGCTATTATGAATTCTGAGTATTCTTTTTTAATATTTTCAAGCTCAGCCTTTGTTTTTGCATATTTCTGCTCGAGGTCAGATATTTCCCTTGAAAGAGCTTCAAGAACAACAGGTGGATTTCCTTTTAGACCAGGAACTTTCAATTCAGAATAGGAACGTTCATCCTGGAGAAGCTTCTGGACTTCATCGGCAAATACCGTCGGGATAAATAACGCAAATATCTTTCGTTTTTCACTTTCACCTATGAATAATTCATAATTGTTTGTGATCTTTGAAAGTTTAGGATCAAGATCATTGTCAATATAACCAATATACACTTTTAGTGACCCATAACCTGAATAAGACTCCAGTGATAAAGGAAGTCCAAAAAATGGTTTGATGGAATTTACAATATCTTCCTTTTCCTTGATCCTGGATTCAAGATCCCTCATTTCATCAAATCTTGACGAAACTTCTTTTTGAAGAGTTGAGATTTTTTCATCCATCCGGGATTGCAGCTCCCTGGTTTTTGAGGTTCCCTGAGATTCATTCTCTATTATACCAAGCTGGTTGGATATCGACCTCAATGATAAAAGGTATTCCGACATTTTTGAAGCGGGTTTTAGTGGCTTTCCGATCTTGAAAGTTTCCGATTCTTCTGAATAATCAGTTATATGAAGTAGATTCAAATCATGAAATGTGGAAATCACAGATTCCATGAGGTCTTTTGTACCTGCAATGACCACCCGGGTCATTCTTGTAGGTTTAAGCATTAACTGCCCTCTCAAACTCAGTTAAAATAAATTTATTGGCTTTTGTAACATTCTTCCTGGCTTTGTCTTTAATGGCCTGAGCATCTTTTTTACCTTTCTCAACGATCTTTTCTCGTTCAATTTTTGCCTTTTCACGGGATTTGCCTATTTCTGACGTGGAATTTTGAGCTGCTTCGTCTTCAGCTTTCTTTATAATTTCCCTGGATTTTGCTCTGCTTTCAGAAATTTTCTTTGTCTTTGCTTCATTTGCCTGCATGATAGACTTATTGGCTTCTTCCTCTGCTTTCTTGATCTCAGATAAAATTTCAGCTCTTGACATTGAATTCCTCTATGATATAAAATAATGATTCCGTTTGACTCGCTTGCATAGGGGAGCAACTACATAAATCATTCGGTTTTAATCTTATTTTTTATGGGAACGCATTCCTATTTTACATGAAAAATCATTTCAAATTGGTGTTAAATAAACATTATATAGGATAAGCAATATTAATTAAATGAATATATTTAAAGTAAGGAAATATATCTTAATGAGGTTACATGGCAAACGATGATATCTCGACCCAATCTGAAATTTATAAATTGATCAATAATGGCAACATGTTGTTTGAAAGAGGCATGTATAATGAAGCTATTCAAAGTTATGATAAAGCCCTTGAGATGGACCATAAATTGACAGAGGTCCTGAATAACAAAGCGCTGGCTCTTGCAAGAACATGGAGGTACGAGGACGCAGTAAAATGTTATGAAAAAGCGCTTGAGATTCTTCCAGATGATGAAGAAGTGCTATATAATAAAGGAATAGCTCTTGCCACTCTTGGAAAAACATCTGATGCCCTTGCATGTTTTGATATAATCATACAAAAAAATCCCGGAGATGCATCTGCCTGGTGCAGCAGGGGAGACATATACTTCGAAAAGGGAAAATTTAAGGAAGCGCTTCTTGAATATGACCGATCCATAGAAATAAATCCAAATGATGAGACCGTATGGAATAACAGGGGACTGACGCTTGTTAAACTTAATAAGTTCTCAGAAGCCATAGAATCCTATGATAAGGCCCTTGAATTAAATCCTACAGTTGAAAAGATATGGAGTAATAAAGGACTGGCTCTTTCTAAAATGAAACAAACGGATAACTCGATCGATCTTCATAAGATAGCATCATCGATGAAGACAGAGGAAGGAATTCCAGGGAAGGAAAATCTTGAAACAATTAACATGCTTGAAAAACAAGATGATTTTCAAGTTCCAATTAGAGTGTTTTCCGAAGCCCCACCTGAAAATTTCATTCCCCAAAAACAAAATCCAATAAAGTATGCAGATACTGGAAAATCGAAAGAGTATCTTATCAAAGGAAATATGTTTTTCAAAGAAAAAAGATATAATGAAGCCATAGATTTTTTTGATATGTCGATCCAGATTGAACCTGAAAATAGCATTTCATGGAATAACAAAGGCCTTTCTCTTTCAAGATTAGGAAAATATGATGAAGCACTTGTTTGTTATGAAAGAGCACTTGAAATTAATCCTGATGATCATTTATTTTTAAATAACAAAGGCAACGCTCTTTATAAAACTGGTGATATTAAATCCGCTTTAAAGGCATTTCAGGTTGCTTTTGAAAAGAAACCGGAAAACCTGACTTCAATAAGGGGTATGGAGCTTTGTATCAAATCTTTAAAAAAGACAATTAAATAAAGCTTCCTGCTACCTTCCCATTAATCTGTCAAGTAGACTTATTTTATATTTGATGCCATTTATTATTATCTCTGCCCCCTGGTTCTTTGAGATTTTGCCTGCTTTACCGGTAATTATTTTTCCTTTTAACGTATTACCAATACCGATTATCTCATCTGCGATTATTTCCCCCCCGTTCATGGAGCTTCCAGTTTCATCTCCTGCTTTATTAACTTTGATCGATCCACCTTTCATACATGAACCAAGCATTTTCCCCGCTATTTCTGTTTCTATAGTACCTTTTTCAAGTTCAAAACCTATATAATCAAGTTCATTTCGGTCGAGGTGAAAAGTATCAGGATACATGCATTCAGCACATATCGATGTAAGGTAACCAACTACCATTTTTTCATACAGGTCATCAGGTGTTGATTTTAAGATAAGGCTTTTGATTTCCTCGCATTCCTTTGGCGCGACTCTTTTTATCTCAATCTTACTTACATTTGAAATTTGTTTGATAATTTCTTTAAGTTCCATAAGTAAATCATTATGCTCTTGTTATTAAATCTCTTTTACCCAAATTAGCTCCAAAAGTTATAACCCACTCCACCTGCCTTTAATACCACTATTCCTATGTAATGTAATTTGATATAAATTATTTTTCCCAAACATTACCCTAAGATTTGGGTATAATACTGGTAAAGCCATTTAAAATCATAAAGTTAAATTACTGTTCAATAGGGAGCATCAAATTTATACGATATTCTCAGCTCCTCTATCCAATTAGTAGTTTTTTACCCAATTAAGGTATGTCGAAAAGGTGATTTGATGAAGAAAATAGATGATGGAGTCAAAAACCGGCTGAAAAATTTTATCCTCAAAGATAAGAAAGGGATCAGAACATCTCTTCTGAGATTATTTGCTGAGGCAAAAAGCTGTAATACCGTGGAGATTTATGATTACCTCATAAAGCAGGGTTTTACTGTTAATTATAGGGCAGTCTCATCCATGGTAGGACAGATGCATAGCAGACTTGGCATATTGCGATTCAATTTGACTTATGAACATAATATTTATACTCTAAAAGAAGACTATTTCGGGATTGTAAAGCAGATTTTGACTCCTTTTTCAAGCAGGGATTCAAAAGGATAGATTCAGGATGAACTACGAAGAACTTGATTTTGACAAGGCGATCGAAGATGCAAATAAGATCATACTTCTTGGGTCAGCAGTGAAAATAGGACTTTTTTTATCTCTAACCAATAAAAAGGATATTTCTTCATTGGCGCGGGAACTGGCAGCTGATGAGCGCGCTCTGTATATCGTGCTTGAAGCGTTGTGTGCAATTGGATATGTGGAAAAGGAAAAAGACAGTTATGTTATCTCCGACCTGGCGCGTCCCCTCTTCATAGAGGGAAGCAAGGATTATGTAGGTGGCTACCTTCCACATACCTTGAATAAATTTAATGCCTGGCTTGAGCTTCCACAAATAATAAAAGGAGAAAAAACCGGAAGAAGAAAACTCGATAATACATCAGTATTCATGAATGCAATGGCTTGCGTACCAGAAGAAGACGTAAAAGAAATAGTAAGTAATTGTCTTGACAAAAAAAAATGATGCAAGAACAGTACTCGACCTGGGTGGAGGACCTGGGAAATACTCATTGGTCTTTGTCAACAGTGGATTAAAAGCAGTACTTTTGGACACACCTGAGACCATAGATTATGTCAGCAATCAATTCAAACTAGCTGATATCAGGAACCTCACCCTTAAGAAAGGCGATTTCACCCAGGATGAGTTAGTGGATGAGTTAGAAGAAAGGTTCGATATCGTGTTCATGGGGAATATAACCCACATATATTCTGAGAATGTGAACAGGGATCTCTTGATGCGGGTCGGGAGACTGCTGAATAAAGGGGGATTGGTAGCCATCGAAGATTTCGTTCGTGAAAGAAGCCCATATGCAGAAATGTTCGCTGTGAACATGCTTGCAAATACAGAAAGCGGTGGCACCTGGACTGAGGAACAATACAGAAAGTGGCTAACAGACGCAGGTTTTAGTAATATTGAAGTTCTGGACCTTTCTGACAAGGATAAACAGCTTATCACGGCTTTCAATGCCCAGCTTCCGCATGTGCCGCCGCGTACCTCTCCGTGATCAGCGCCCTCTTGAGCCTGAACATGACCTTCTGTTTATCAAAATGGAACTTCTCTGCCAGCATCTTGATTAGCCTCTTCTTCGAAGCGCCTTTTAGCGCCATCTCACTCATGATGCCGTCAACGAATTCCTTGTTCGGATCTGCTTCCTTCTTCGATTCAACTTTTGGCACTGCAATAACAGGTCTTTCTTCGACCTTGACCGCTGCCCCGGATGGCGTCTTAACTGCCACTGCCGCAGGCGTCCTTACTTCTACCGCAGAGGGAGCTTTTACCGCTGCCGCTTTCTGGGCATCTGTCTTTGCTAAAGCGAGCAAAGTCGCATTTGCAGCTTCCTTTGCTGCTTTTTCATCAGGCATTTTTGGTTTTACCGATTTCTTTACTTCGTCTGCCATTCCAATCACCTCGATAATTCAACAGGAGTAATAATTCCTTTCTCTATACCGAATCTTTTCCCGGCAAGTAAAATATTATCCTGCACAGGCGCCACCCTGAACTTCTTTTCTATGGCGCTTCCATTTGAACTTATTTTTACTGTTGCTCCTTTCATGAGTTTTAGTGCCTGTACCGATCTCTGGTTAAGTTCAACAAAATCATTATCATCAGCGAGTCCTGACCACATGAAAGGATTATAAACGCTCACAAGCGCAGTCTTTGTATCCAGTGACTTTATCGAAGCCTGTATAGCGCCATAAGCTGGCCGATCATATTTCGGTATAGTGAATTCGTCAACTGTGGTTATTCCAATTGCTTTTTTCACAGATTCATTCAAAGTATCAAAATCAAACTTTGCGCCTGCAATGATACCAAGTGCATCAAGCCCGTCAGTTCCGGCGCAGCCAAGTGATTGCGCTCTTCCCTCGTTGTTGATAAGTGTCCCTTTCTTCTTATAAAGCGGTTCATTTGCTATCACAATATTTGCTTTAGACGATGGCTGTTGGCCTGCCTGGATTATCAAGTTCGAGAGCTTTGCAAGTGTTTCAGACGGGAATAGCGCTGATGGATCTGATTCAAGGCAGAATAGTGTCTTTATAGCTCCATTATTGATATCTTCAACAAGCTGTGATATGGATTTTTGTTTTATCCCTTTTGCCATTAGATACGCGCCTGTTGAATTAGCAAAAGGCTTCAGGAATGTAATCCGTGCGCCTGCGTTCTTGGCCAGCGCCAGGACGCTCTTTACCTGTTCAGTATCAGAAAGCGGGTTGTAATCTGCAATAATAAGAGAATCCTTAGAAAGTGCAAGCTTTGAAACATCCAAAGGTCTTATATTTTCATCAGCAAGAGGCAAATCTTTCCACCAAACAGCGCTTATTTTTGCTCCTTTATTCTTTGCAAAAAGCAAACGGCGCACTATCAATGGATACTGCTCATAAGGGTCCATAAAAAGAACGATATGTTTTGCGGCTTCTATCTCGCTATAGGGTATCCCGATATTTAATGTTTGATATGTATCCTCAGGGAGTCCGGCAACCATGCCGGTGTATAAGGATGATTCTGCGATCTTCTGGATTGCAAGAAGCTCTTCGGATGTAGTATTTCCCAATGACAGGAATCCAACCGAACCCTTGCTTGCCGATATTCTTTTTGCAGCTTCTTTTGCTGCCTCTTCCAGAGTAGTCTCTTTGCCATCTACCATCGGCCTGATAGGTGCAAAGATTTTAGGCAGACTCATCCCGAACCTGCACAGCTTTCCAGCATTGGCAGGTGATGATTTCCTGAAATCAACTTCCAGGGCGCCATTCTCGCGTATATAGAGGCCACAACCAAAATTACAGCCCGGACAGATAGTTGAATAAACATTATCTGTCATTCTAATCAATCTCCCTAGCCACATAATTTGCCCCTCGTACACGTATACCCTTCGGGGGAGTGACTCCAGACGCCTTTATCGGTACTTCACTATCAAAATTCAAAGGAGTTAATCCTGTAGAATGTCTCATGGTTTCGATTTTCTCTTTTTCCATAATCCCTTTTCCCAATGAAACAGAGAAATCCCCTATCATAAGATTTTTTTTATTTATATTGTAGGTCTCTACTGAAAGACGCAACGGCGATAATCCGGATGAATCATTAAGTAACTCTGTGTGCTCTGCGCACTCTGTGGTAGAAGAGCCAACATCTACAGAATCTATGTTCATCTTCACTTTTCGAGAATTGCCGCCAAAACCCAGGGGAGTTAAGCCTGATGAGTTTTCCAATACCTCTATTTTCTCATTTACCAGCGTCCCTTTTCCTGACGAACCACATAAATCAACCCCGCATCTGCGTTCATCTGCGTTCATCTGCGGTTTTTTCTTATTAAAACTAGAATCTTCACTCATTTAACTTCACCTCAAAATACGGCGGTTTTTGCATGTCCATACCTGGTTCATATTTCAACTGCTCCTGAACCGGATTCGCAAACCTTCTATACAATCTCGTGAGCGGAATATCCACAGGGCACACATCGCTGCACTGACCGCACCCGATACATGCATCCGCCAGGTGCAAGAAGCGAACGAGATGATACATAGACATCTTATAGGCATCTCCCCTGGAATGGTACTGCGTGCACTTTGAAATATCCCCGCATGAACATGTAGGACAAACAGTTTTGCATGCGCCGCAGTCGATGCAATGTTCAAGCTCCTTCCTGAAATATTCAAGCCTTCCAGTTTCGATCGGGACAAAAATCTTGCCTTTCCATTTCTTGCCGAGTTCTTCCATTACGCCTTTTATCTTGCCGCGCATTGCAATGCCTTTATCATCGGGTTTTTGAACCTGTACATACCCGGCATCAATTGCATTCTGGAGAAGTTTTGCGCCCTTCTCTGAGTTTATCTCAACGAAAGTGGCTTTTCCCACAAGGTCACCTGTTACGCCCCAGTTGCCGCATGCAATATCCGAATTATTAGGCACTTTTATCGTACAGTAGCGGCAGCTTTCACGTCTTCCGAACCCCTTCTCTTCAAGTTCATCAATGGTTATGGCATGCTCTTTCCCATCTTTTGTCTCAAAGATGAGCTTACCCTTCTCGATCTCTTCACCATGGACATCTTCGGGCTTGATCTTATACATCACTTCAAGCATCTCTCGCGTGACCACAGGATGCATCGATCCGCCGCAGTTCAATCCAACGATGAAGGTATTATCAAGATTTATTGCATTACGTTTTCCCTGTTCGATTATCCCGCGCACGTCACAACCCTTTGCGGGAAGGGCGACTTTGAGGTTTCGGTTCGCGATCAGCTTTGCAAAGTGGCTGGGAACAGAATGTAATGAACCTGCTGAGTTAAGGACTTCATTCACATCAGAAGTAATTATTGGGACCGCTTCAAACTCGTTTATTTTCTTAAGCACGACAACAGCATCCACAAGCTTCTTTTCAAGCGCTGCTGCCAGCATGGAAGTCACAAGACCTCCAGAACCTCCGCGCTTTCTTACTTCTTCTTTAGTTGACCATCCAACATACATTTCACCTTTTTGCATTTAAGCCACCCCCTCAGGTTTTAATGGACTTGGACCGAGTTTCTTTATCTGCGCGGTGACATCGCGTATGAAATTGGCAAATTTTTCGCCTTCGCTTGCCGAAATCCAGTTTAGTTGAAGTCTCTCTTTTTCAATACCGAGTTCATGAACCACGTTTTCAAGATACTTGTATTTTATTTTTGTCTTATCATTCCCATTAACATAATGGCAGTCACCGATATGACATCCTGTGACAAGAACAGCATCTGCGCCTTCAAGGAAAGCATTGAACACATGCAGAGGATCTATTCTTCCAGAGCACATCACACGTATGATCCTTGCTGATGCTGGCTGCTGGAATCGTCCCATGCCTGCGCTATCAGCACCTCCATATGAGCACCAGTTGCAGCAAAACGCTATGATCTTGGGTTCCCAGGCGTTCGTTTGTGTAGCTGAAGTGGCTAATGCTTCTGCACTCATGCTGCCACCTCCTCAAATCTAAATACATTTTTGATCTGTGCAAGCAGCTGGTTATTCTTAAAATGGCATTGCTCAAGCGCGCCTGTCGGGCAGGCTGCAACGCATGTTCCACAGCCTTTACACAATGCTTTTACAACATTTGCCTTATTTACTTTCTCATCGAACTTTATTGCCTGGAACGGGCACATGGGTATGCACACCTGGCATCCCACACAAACTTCAGGTTCAACAACCGCTGTGATGCCTTCTGTTATTGCTTTCTTGTTCTTAAGAAGAATTGTGGCACGTCCTGCGCATGCGCTGCCCTGGGATACTGCATAGGGAATATCCTTTGGACCTGAAGCGACACCTGCCAGGAACACACCATCAATCGTTGTATCAACAGGCTTGAGCTTTGGATGCGCTTCCATGAGCAGTCCATCCGCAGCTTTGGATAATTTCAATAATTGCTGTATCTTGCCTATCCCTTCATTTGGAACGATACCAGTAGCAAGCACCAGGAGATCGAATTCAAGATTTCGCATTTCCCCTGCAAGCGTATCCTCAACCCTTACTTTGATATTCTTGGTAACCGGGTCTTCTTTGACTTCGACAGGTCTTCCACGAAGGAACTTAACACCAAGATCTCGCGACCTGTTGTATGATTCTTCATAAGCCCGAAATGGCGTCCTGATATCGATATACATTATCGTCTGATCGGTCTCAGGGCGCTTTTCCTTTAGAAGCTGTGCATTCTTTATCGTGACCATGCAGCAGACGCCAGAGCAATAGATATTGGTATTTTTATCGCGTGATCCTACACAATTAACAAATCCAACCCGTAATGGTTCTTTGCAGTCAGATGGACGGACAACATGGCCGCCTGTAGGGCCTGCTGCATTGAGAAGCCGCTCAAATTCCATGGCAGTAATAATATTATCATATAACCCGTATCCATAATCGTGTCGTGGTTCAGGATCATAGGTATTAAAACCCACTGATACTATAATGATACCAACATTAAGATCGGTATAACTTGTCTGCATATCATAATTAATTGCCCCGCTTGCACACGCTTTTGCACATGCTTTGCAGTTAATGCAGTTATCCTTATCAAGAACAGCACGAAGCGGCACAGCCTGTGGGAAGGGCACATATATTGCCTTTCGTGTACCCAGGCCTTCATTGAAATCGTATGGCACTTCCACAGGACAGACCTCACTGCACTTGGCGCATCCCGTGCATTTAACAACATCAAGGTATCTGGATTTATGTTCGACCTTCACATTGAAATTGCCCACATACCCATCCACAGCTATCACTTCTGAATAGCTCATTATCTTGATATTCTTATTTCGAGCCACTTCCACCATTTTTGGCCCAAGGATGCATATCGAGCAGTCGTTTGTCGGGAACACTTTATCAAAGCGTGCCATCCTTCCGCCAATTGAAGGCTCCTTCTCTACAAGATAAACCTGGAAGCCCATATCTGCAAGGTCAAGTGCTGACTGCATGCCGGCA
Source organism: Candidatus Methanoperedens sp. (assembly GCA_026552975.1). GTDB lineage: Archaea > Halobacteriota > Methanosarcinia > Methanosarcinales > Methanoperedenaceae > Methanoperedens. The sequence goes on along the minus strand of JAPMTR010000068.1, from coordinate 15,773 downwards.
ACACCCGCACCGATGACAAGAGCTGTATCATTCACCGGAACTTCACTTGCCTGGAGAGGTTCAAGCAGTTTTGATCTCTCAACGCCCATTCTGACAAGGTCTTTTGCTTTCTCGGTGGCTTTATCCTTCTCCCACATGTGGATCCATGAACAGTGATCCCTGATATTTACAAATTCAAGGAAATACTGGTTCAAACCCATCTCTTCTATACAGGCACGGAATGTGGGTTCATGGGTCTTTGGAGAACATGCAGCAACGACAACGCGGTTGAGTTTGTGTTCTTTAATCTTTGCCTGGATATCGGCCTGGCCTGAGTCCGAGCATGTGAACTTGTTCACCGAGGTAACTTTAACACCATGGAGCGAACCAATATAATCAGCTACAGCTCTTGTATTTACGACGCCTCCTATATTCACGCCGCATTCGCATACGAACACACCGACCCGTTTTTCTTCCTGATCTAATTTTGATTCAACAGGTTTCTCAACACCCTTATTATCACTCATTTAACTTCACTTCCTTGAACGTTAGCCGCTGACTTATTAACCGATGCACTTGATCTGCGTTCATCTGCGTTTATCTGCGGTTCAATTTTTTCTTTTACCGGGTTTTGACCCAATTTCGATATCTCTTCCGTAAATTCCTTAATAACTTCTGAAAATTTCAATCCTTCGCTTGCTGATATCCATTCAAGCCGCAGCCTCTTATCAAGCCCCAGCTTTTCCAGCGCCTTCTTAGTATTATTTATCCTGACCTCTGCGTTCTTGTTGCCATCTATGTAATGGCAGTCGCCAATGTGACAACCTGCGATTAGAACTCCGTCCGCACCGTCTTTTAATGCTTTCAGGATAAATGCAGGTTCGACCCTGCTTGAACACATCACCCTCAAAATTTTTACAGTAGGAGGATACTGCAACCTGCTAACTCCAGCAAGGTCAGCGCCTGCATATGAACACCAGTTGCAGGCAAATGCAAGAATGTTGGGCACCCAGCACTCTTCTTTTGTTGATGCCACAGTTTGTCCTTCGCTCATACCATTACCTCCACAATACTTTTTTCAATTGAAACGCCTCTGACGCCTTTATCAAAAGCATCTATAACTTCGCGGATCTCCCTGGATGAGAAATGTTGTGCGGTTATCGCTCCGGCAGGACAGGCGGCTGCGCATGAACCGCACCCCTTGCACGCAGCAGGATTGATACGGGATTTCTTTGTTTTATAGGTCACCTCTTCGACAGTAACAGTTACTTCCTCAAGCGCAGGCGCATTATAAGGACAAACATTGACGCATGTTCCGCAGCCAATGCATTTTGCCTCATCCACAACAGATATCGCACCTTCTGTCTCAATGAACTTCTTGGATAATATTGTGCTGGCTCTTGCTGCTGCCGCTCCTGCCTGGGCAATGCTATCCTTGATGGATTTTGGATAATGGGCAAGTCCGCACAGGAATATCCCATCAGTGGCAAAATCGACAGGCCGCAATTTTATATGTGCTTCAAGGAAGAATTTGTTCTGGTCAAGAGGCACTTTTAGTAATGATGCAAGTTCCTTATTTTCAGGACGCGGGATAACAGGAGTTGACAATACAACATAATCAGAATCGATCTCGATATTTTCCTGCATGGTCGAGTCAAAGTACCTGACCGTCAAATTGCCATTTTTGGATTCAATTAACTCAGGTTTCCTGTCTTTATCGTAAATGGAAAAAACAATCCCTTTTTGACGTGCTTTTGTATAATATCCTTCCAGGAATCCAAATGTTCTCATGTCGCGATAGAGTACATAGACACCAGCATCCGGATATTTCTCTTTGATTTTCAAAGCATTCTTAACAGCTGATGCACAGCATATCCTGCTGCAATAAGGCCGGTCATCATTTCGCGACTCTACGCACTGGATCATTACCACACACTCTGGAGCTTTGAATTTTGGATCATTAACCAGTTTATCTTCAAGTTCAAGCTGAGTCATTACCCTCTTATTCTTACCATACATATATTCTGAAGGCTTATGTTCGATGCCGCCTGTAGCTAATATAACGGCTCCATGCTCGATTTCCTGTTTGTTGCCAGCATTATTTATGACAGTCTTGAATTTACCAATAGATCCATTGAGGCTTTCAATAGGTGATGCGGTATGAACTCTGATGTTTTCATGATTATTTACTGTTTTAATAAGATCGTTCAAATAATCCTGGGGATTTGCTCCATCAATTAAATAGTGTAATTTCCGGGCATTACCACCAAGTTGCGCCTCTTTTTCTACAAGATGTACAAGGAATCCTTTGTCTGCAACCTCTTTTGCCGCAGTCATTCCAGCTATTCCCCCACCAATGACCAGACAATCCTGGTTGATAGGAACAAATTGCCTGTAAAGTGGTTCAAGTAACTTTGACTTTGCAACAGCCATCTGGACAAGGCCTTTTGCTTTTTTAGTTGCGGCTTCAGGTTCGTGCATATGCGCCCAGGTACAGTGTTCCCTGATATTTGCCATCTCGAAAAGATATTCGTTCAATCCCGCTTCACGTATCGTGTTCTTAAATAATGGCTCATGTGTCCTTGGAGTACATGAAGCCACTACCACACGATTCAGGTGATGCTCTTCTATTTTCTGTTTTATTTTATCTATGGCATCAGAAGAACACATATAAAGATTATCTTCTGCGTGAACAACGCTTGGAAGGGTAGATGCATACTTGACTACCTCGGGGACGTTGGCAACTCCGCCAATATTTTTTCCACAGTGACAGATGAATACACCTATACGCGCTTCCTGGCCTGTGATATCTTTCTCTGACGGATATTCTTTCTCTTTTATAAGTGTGCCACGCGAACCGCAAAGCAAGGATAATGCCTTTGATGCAGCTCCACTTGCCTGGATGACCGTCTCAGGAACATCTTTTGGTTCTGTGAAAGGCCCTGCTACAAATATTCCTTCCCTTGATGAATTAACGGGTGTGAACGGACCTGTATTGCAGAAGTTATATTCATTTAATGTTATCCCCAGTGTGCTTGAGATCTGTTTTGCGGATTTTGGAGCAAGCAGTCCTGTAGAAAGGATTATCATATCATATTCTCTGGTCACTTTTTTATCATTTTCAGATAGATAATGAATGACCAGGTTCTTTGTATCAGGTTTCTCTTCGATGTCTGGTACGCGGCATCTTATGTAATTGACACCTAATTTTTGAGCTCTCTGGTAATATTCCTCGAATCCTTTTCCATAAGCCCTGATATCCATGTATAAGATATCGATCTCAAGCTGGTCGCCCAGATGTTCTTTTGCTATAAGGGCTTCTTTTGTCGCATACATGCAGCAAACAGCAGAACAATAATCTCTTTCATGGTCCCTTGAACCAACGCATTGAATGAACGCCAGTTTTTTTGGGATTTTTTTATCAGAAGGCCTCAACACTTTGCCCTGATAAGGGCCTGAAGCAGAAAGTATTCTCTCAAACCGCAGCGCAGTAAGGACATTTTCGAATTTTCCACTCCCGTATTCTGGCTTTGACCCGATGTCAAATAGTTCATAACCAGGTGTTACCATTATGGCGCCGACATTTAATTCAAATATCTGTTCCTTCTGATCAAACTCAATTGCATCTGCCTTGCATGCTTTCTTACAATTGCCGCATTTTCCGCCATTTATATAAAGGCAATACCTGTTGTCAATAAAAGCCTTATTGGGTATTGCCTGAGGAAATGGAATGGATACCGCGGGTCTTGTTGATAATCCTTCATTATATTCATCAGGTATGGGTTTTATCTTTCTTTCCTTGCCATCTTGCGCGGCTTTTGCCTTACCCACCGGGCAGACCGCAAGACAGGATCCACATCCAGTACATTTCTTTTCGTCTACATATCGGGGTCTTTTCTTGACAGTCACGGTGAAATTACCAGCTTCACCTTTTACGCTTTCAACCTCTGCAAGGCTTATAAGTTCGATATTTTTATGACTGCTGATTTCCACAAGCCTGGGGGCCATTGTACACATTGCGCAGTCATTGGTGGGGAATGTTTTGTCAAGCTGTGCCATTACTCCTCCGATACTGGGCTTTGTCTCAACGAGATAGACTTTTATGCCGGATGATGCAAGGTCAAGGCTTGCCTGCATTCCTGCGATCCCGCCTCCAACTACAACTGCTGCACCAATTGTTTTTGTATTATTGTCCATGTTTTGACTCTCCTTTTTGTAGTTGTATCGCTTTGTCCTTGATAGATTGGAAGTATACTGCAAGCGGCCTGTAAACCAGATGTGACCATTTTCCAAATGGCACTTCAACGACCAGCATTGGAACAGCTACAGCCATGTGGATCGCGTAGGTGTAATATGTTGGCAATGGCATTTCGATATACCTGAAAATGTGGACAGCGATACCGGTTACTGCTGTTAATAGCAGCAATATCGGGAATAACCAGTCGCTCAAATGTGAAAAACGGTGTATCTGTTCTTTTTTGATCATGCGGCCATATAAGATCTCAATTGTAAATACTATAAGAACGATCGTTGCAAAGTATCCGAGCCACCTCTGGGGATGATAAATTGGATATATGTTGTCTGTCTGGAACCAGCTTAAAAAGACCACGATCAATATGAACATAGTACCATATCCCATAACCAGTAGCCAGTGCTTTATCCAGCGATCACTGGTCGTGCAATCCTTGAATCTTTTCTGGGTTGCTGCATGTACAATCAATTCTTTGAGCTGTGTGAAATATAATGAAACGGGTATTTTTATGCTTTTATCTTTATACATTGTCAGCCTGAACATGTTAAAAGCATTTGAAATAATAAAGAAAGAAAGAACTGTGAACATGCCAATATCGAAAAGATGAACCTTTTCAACAGGTGCAAATGTATTAAGTGAAACCCTGTCTGTAACCATCGGTCCTGTAAACATAACACCTAGCACCAGGACAAAAGCAGCTACCAGAAGGATAGCTCCAATTTCCCATGCTACTGATCTGTAAAATTTTGAAGCAAGACCTGTCCAGTCATATTTTGAAGTGAGATAGCGTCGAAGTGTCATCATCGCTTCTCCGGGTTCAGCCTGGCGAGGGCATGTCTTGGAGCAATCACCGCAGTAATAGCAAAGCCACGGTTCCAGACTGCTATTTAGATTATCTTTTAATCCCATAATAACATGGCGCATGCTCTTTCTCGGGAATGTGGGCGAGTCTTTTGATAAATTACAGTTTACAGTGCAGCTGCCGCAATTGAAGCAGCCTGTAACGTCAAAATCGCCGTATTTCCTGACTTCGGATAATAATTTCGGATCTACCTTCATGTTTGCTCCATTTTCCTGGCAAGATATACTGTAAGGTCCACCACATCAAAATCGTATTTCTTCACACTATCCTTTTCGGTCTTTAAGCAGTTGAAATGTGCGAGGCATTTTGAGCAAGTTGTGATAAGTGTCTTTGCACCTGTCGCCTCAGCCTCATCCATCCTTGCTATGCGAAGCGCTTTTGTCTGCTCGTTGCAATTCATGAAATTGCTAACGCCGCAGCACAGGGCTTCTTCTTTGGAATGCTCCATTTCTTTTACGACAACGCCATTTGCAGTAAGCGCATTTCGAGGGGCTTCATAAACCCCCATGTGCCTTCCAAGTCTGCACGGGTCATGATATGTTACAGCGTCATTGACATTCAATCCAAGTTTATCCAGAAGCTCAGAAATATGGACAACTTTTATTCCCAGGCCATAATCCTTTGAAAAAGTGCGATAACATTCGGCACAACTTGTCACGAGAGTATCGATACCACTTTCTTTTATGTAATTAAGATTATACTTTTTGAGATCTTCAAAAACATCTTTTTTTCCCTGCCACAGGACATCGTGACCACAGCATTTCATGTTCATGATTTGTGGTTTTATGCCAAGTTTATCAAGAAGTTTGAGCGAAGATGTAGTAATTTCCCCGAAATTTGTCTTTACATCGTGCAGGAATAAATCCAGCGAGTCTACACAACCCGGGAAATAACCATATTTTGAATCCGATCTTTCAGGTGTTTTTCCATCCAGTTTTGAACTCAGTTCACTGAATTCAGTGAAAACACCAAGATGAGCTACATGAAGAGGTGTTTTTCCCTGGCGTTCCTCTTTTATGAAATTCAGGAAATCCACCTGCTGGGGACATTCGATCGGACATCGCCCGCATGTCAGACATGTCCAGATATCATTCGTTTCAAGCCCATACACATTTGCATTATAGATCGAGCTGCGAGGCGAGGTCTTTGAAACCCGGCGCATGGGGCATATGGATGTGCATTTGCCGCACTGATAACAAGATTGTACGTTACTCATTTGTACCCTTCAGTTATTACGTTACTGTAACGATTTTTAATTGTTAGAGGATATATCTGGTTTTAAAGTTTTCGATTTATAGCGAAGCAGAGCATCATTATTAATAACGTATGATCATTATTAATAATTGAACATAATTATTAATCGTGTTATTTTGCCATCCAGCCCCTGGTACCGACATACATTATTATATCGTTTACTTCCTGGCCTGAGGGTTCCCTGTTGTTCTCCATCTCAAATATGTCAATTATAGCACTGAACGTGCAGTGCAACCTGTCCGTTGTTTTTCTTCTGCTCTGGCGGGTCATATTTACAGTTGATGTAAACGATATATGGTGTATTAAAGATTTTGGTTCGTATGTATACGAATGAAGTGATCTATGATGGGTTCTTTGAATTTAAAAGTGAAATCGACATAATAACCGGATGGCAAGATTTAAAAAAATTGTTCCGCTTCTATCTTAAAATTCCAAAGGCGGCGCGTGCGCCCATAACCACACATGGGTCACGTCCGCTGGGAGCGCACCGAAAAATCAATTGTTTGGAGGCGCGTTTTGGAATAATAATTGAGGATTCTTCAAACTTCCCGATCGTTACATTTTCATTTTTTGTGAGCCTGCGAAAAATAGATATGATATCAAAATGATATAATATTGTAATGACAGAAACTCAAGTAATTTTCAGGCTTGAAAAAAGATTGCTTAAAGAGTTTGACGAAACTCTGAAAATGTCTGGATTTAAAACAAGAAATGAATGGTTCCGGGCTTCAATAAGGGCATTCCTTGAAGATGTTGAACGGAAAAAGTTTCTAAAGAAATTAAGGAAACTCGAAGTAAAAGGATTAGAGGAAACAGATATTGAAGAGATGGTAAATGAATGGCGGTCTGAGAAGAGATAAATGATAATTATTGATACAAATGTCCTGCTGTCATTTCTTCTCACAAACGGCATAACCCGCAGAATCATAGCGGAGAATCCTGATGTATTTATAACTCCCGAATATTGTTTTGAAGAACTATGGGAGCATAGAGATCGATGGAATAAGAACGACCTCCAGGATAGTGAATTGCTTAATATTGTCAACGATGTTAAGAGATTATTTGTGATGGCTGTACCACCCGATATTTATAATCCGTATATTTCAGATGGGGAAAAACTTACGGATGATAAAGAGGACGCCCCGATTATCGCGCTTGCTTTATCTGTGGACAATGAAGGAGTCTGGACTTACAATACAAAGCACTTCAGACAGGAGGTTTTTGGAGAACGTATAAGGGTATTGTCCACAAAAGATGTCATAAAGTTATATCCTTTTGAACCATAAGACTTGAAATCCCCAGGCTGCGCGCTCCCCATACCCCTATAACCGCCCCCGGGTCACCTCCGTTGTGATGCGCTGGGGCTTAAGAAAAAGAGTCTCAGCAATCACAAGACAACTAGAATGCTGATGACGTGAATCACGCGGATTAGCGTACTATTAACACTTTCGATCAATTTCATTAATATTGCGCTGGGGTTGCGACCCCAGACCCCAATGGATGCGCCGCCTCTGGCGGGGGTACCATGAAATCACCGGTTGCATAATATCAGAGCCACCACACTCACACTGGCTCATGCTTTGCGATCTTTACCTACTTTGCGGTAAAAAGCGCGGAATATTTATAACAATTTTAATATATTTTTTTGGCGCGCGGATATGATCCCGAAGCACCGACAAAAATCAAAATCAGAACAAGATAAGGCTGTATGTAGTTTTTCAACTGTAATCATACCCAAAGCACAGTTAATTACTTCACTCAAATATTGGCTAAGTAATTTAGACGCTTCTGCTTTTTCTATTGGAGATTCCTTAACAAAGAACTGCTCTCTATTTACTGTTTTTAATTCTGAATCGACTAATTTGTTTATTAACCGTTCGTAAATACCGTTAAACATAATTTATGATGAATCCTTCTCTAATTATTCTAAACTTCCATTAACCACATCGAACTTATTTCCATATCATTCATTTCTTCGATAAATTTTTCCTTATGATCTTAGTTCCTCTATTTTATTATTTAAAACTTCTTTTATATCTTTTCTAACTCCCTTTACAAAAAGGAGAATTTATAATATCAAAATATTAATAGAAGCGCTTAATATGAAAAAAGTTACTGCCGCTATCATAATTAAAGATGGTCTTTTTTTTATAGCAAAAAGAAAGAAGTCAGATAAGTTAGCTAATAAATGGGAGTTTCCGGGCGGAAAAATTGAAAATGGCGAAACAGCAGAAGAATGTTTAAAAAGGGAAATTGAAGAAGAATTAAGAATTAATGTGAGAATTGGAGACTTTTTTGGAGAAAGCTTTTATCAGTACCCTCAAGGAGCAATTCAATTATTTGCATATTGGGTCAATTGGGAAAGCGGTAGTATAGAATTGATGGCACATGATGAATATAAATGGGTTTCCTTAAGTGAATTGGATAATTATGATTTTGCACCAGCTGATATACCTTTAGTTAAAAAATTGAAATTGGGGGGAAAAATGGTTGAAACTTGTTATATTCCGTCCTAAATTTAAAACCCCGCCCCATCCACCTTCATCCCCGAAACCACCACCGTCTTTCGCTTCCCCGACCGCAGCGACCGGGCGACGCACGTTTGGAACCACAGGGGCAACAGGTCGCCATACACCCGCGCAACCGCATTTTACGTTACACTGCGCCCGGTGAGCTTGACCGGATGATGGGTTCGGGCACGACGCTTGTAAAATGCAAACTATTTGGCCGGCGCGCCTGATAGGGCATGAACATCTCTATGTGTTCAGAAAACCGGATGCATAGGAAAGGATGATGAAGTTTAAGGAGAGCATGAAGTGGTGTTAGGCGACAGTACAAATAAATCAGTCGATAACTTTAGATAATATAAAATCCGAATTGTTAGATATGACTGTTATACATATAAAAGACGATACAAAAGAGCTTTTAATGAAATTTATGGCAGAAATCCGACCCAAAGAAAAAAAAAGAATCTCCTACGATGAGACAATAAAATATTTACTTGTAGGGGGAAAACAGAGAGATAAAAAAAAGTTATTGCCTCTTTTTGGATGTATTGAGAAAGAACAGGCTTATAAGGATCTGGAGGAGTTGAAATCATTAGATGAAAAAAGATTTGAGCGCTTATCCAGGGGTCGTAGTTGATACCGGCGTCTGGATAGAATATTTCTTAGAAACAACACTCGGTAAAAAATTCAAAGAAAAAATAGTTGAAGGCCGAATATCAATATACATAAGTGAAACCGTAGTTTCTGAGATATTTTACGTTTTATGCAGGCAGAAAGGGTATCAAGAAGCAAAAAAGAAGCTTGATATGGTTTTAGACGGGGCGCAAGTTATCGAGGGTAGAGGGATTCAAATGCTCGCTGGAAAATATAAATGTGAACGTTCAATTTCACTTTCAGATTGTTTTACAATGGCCGTTTCAAAAAATATGGGTTATCCTGCACTTTTTAAAGAGGAAGAAGAAATAAGTAAAGAAATTAATAAAAAAACCTTTGATATTGAACTCTTTTTCTTAGAGGATATCTGAATTCGCCCCCACCACCTTCACCCCCAAAACCACCACCATCTGGGGCTTCCCCGACCACGGAGATTGGGCGACGCACGTCGGAAATTACAGGGGCAACTTGTTACCATACACCCCGATCAAACTCTTTTTGCGCCACACTACGCCCTGTGAGTTCGACTTTTCATATGCGTCAAGAAGTCTGGCTAGGTTTTGCAATTAAAGCGTTTGATTGGTGAATTTTATGAAAACAGTACAAAAAGTAAAAGAACTTAAGAATGAGGAATTTATTACGGGAAATGATAAGGCAGGAATATTTCCATAACAATTATAACAGAATAATGATATGTAATAATTGTAAACGCCGTTGTATTCTAATCCACATCACCGGGTGAATAATGCCTGATATCATAGTATGTTTAAAACAGATCTATGACCTGAGCCAGATAAGGGCGGATACCTCATCCGGCCGTCCCATTACAGAGGGGGTCGCCAGAAAAATTAGCGATTTTGACAGGAATGCTCTTGAAGAGGCACTGAAAATAAAAGAAAAACACGGCGGGAAAGTCCTGGCCTTGATATGCGGGGCAAGAGATGCTGCAAAGGAAGCTCTGGCAATGGGTGCGGATGAAGCTATTATTTATCAATCACCTGAAGGGATCGATTATCTGGGAACCACATCGATCCTTGCCGGATATATCCAAAAGATAAAATATGAACTTATTCTTTGCGGGGAAGCTTCAATTGATGAATACTCATTCCAGGCAGGTCCAAGATTGGCGCAGGCTCTTGGAATTCCAGTATTGACCTATGCAAGAAGGATTGAGCTTAAAGATAACGAGATAATTGTTGAGCGAGAGCTTGAAGATCGATATGAGGTATCAAAAACAAGACTTCCGGCTTTGGTGACTGTTACAAAAGAGATAAATCAACCCAGGGTCCCTACATTACTCCAGATCCTTGGTGCTTCAAAGAAGCCAATAACTGAAATTAATCCGATAAAGCCAGAGGTGGGAATAGAAATATTGAGCATTCAGGCCGTCGAGATGAAACGCAAGGAAATTGTGATAAAAGACATTGATGAACTCGTAAAGGTCATTTCAGGAAAGGGGTAGAGAAAAATGATCCTGGTATTTTCCGAAGATAATGAAACTGCATTGGAGATCCTTGGAAAAGGAAGAGAGATCGCAGATTCCTTGAAAACAGAACTTGGCGTAATTTCTATTGGGAATGGAGAAGATTTGATCTCATCAGGAGCAGATAAAATTTATTCAATTGATATTGTTCCTTCATCAGACAATATCGTGGAGATTATCTCAAACCTGAATGATCAGTACAAACCAGAAATAATCTTAATTGGGGGAACTAAACTCGGAAAGGAGGTCGCCCCGAGGATTGCTCAAATATCAGATGCTGGATGTGCCACGGATTGCATTGATTGTTCGATAGAAGATGGACACCTGATCGTTAAACGCTTTGTGCTGGGAGGGAGGTTTCTTGAAACGATCAGGTTTTTACGAAAACCACAGATAGCTACTTTACTTCCTGGGAAATTTGAAAAAAAGGAGGATAAAACCAGAAAAAGTGAAATAATAAAGATCATTTATAAACCAGCAGAACCAAAAATCCAGATCCTGGAAATAAAGAAAAAAGCTCCACAGGAGCTCAAGATCGAAGAGGCGGATATTATAGTCGCTGTTGGCAGGGGCCTTAAGAAGAAAGAGGATATCAAACTTATAGAGTCGCTTGCAGATGCCATTGGTGGCGCAGTTGGCTGTTCAAGGTCCATTGCTGCGGATCTGAAATGGCTGACCGAAGAACACTGGGTTGGATTGTCAGGTCATAAAGTCAAACCCAGACTCTATGTCGCTATCGGGATATCGGGCCAGGTGCAGCATATTGCAGGGATCAGGGATGCAAAAACGATAATAGCGATAAATGATGATCCGAACGCTCCAATTTTTAAGGCCTGCGATTATGGGTTCGTTGGGGACCTTTACGAAATAATCCCGAAATTGATCGAAAAATTAAAGAAACAAATTTAGATGGTTACATTAAAAGATATATACTGATAAATAATTTAACCGTACTTATAGTACACCCCATATCCCCCTCGCGGAAAATTAAAATCGACAACACCTTTTGGACAGGCAAACTTGCATGTTCCGCATTCAATACACCCTTCATAATCATGTTTTATCTTCCCGTTCTCAAGGGTGAACCTCTTTGTAGGGCAAAAATAAAGACACGTTTTTTCATCACATTCGGTGCAATGGCTTGAATCAACTTTGATGTGTTTCTCGTTATCGATTTCAAAGCTTACCAGTCCAAGCCTCTCTTCAATACTGATATTCATATTGACCTCATAGCTTTCAACATATCCACGCACATCTGGATCCTTTTTCCTTTTGATACTTCTAATAATTCATCAAATGCCCTTTTCTTTGGACCTTTCACAAGGGTAAGCCTGTGAAAGAGCCTGCAAACAAATTCAGGATATAGTGTGTAAAGCCTTTCGTTCTGCAGGAATTCAGACGCTTTTTCAAAGGTCTTTTTATCCTGAAGAACAAAATCCCTTTTTAACAGTTCTTCATAATAGGAAAGACTTTCCTTTGAAAAATCATTTTTTTCGGCAGCTCTTTTCACAGTTTCAGCGGCTGCTACACCTGATGCGATGGCCATATCCATTCCGCGAAGGGTGAGTCCGCTATTTACAACCAATCCTCCTGCATCACCTGCAACGAGCAGGCCATCGGTGAATAGTTCGCTTCGTGAGGCTTCAGGGATCACATGTGCCGAATATTCAAGGATCTTCCCGCCTTCTATGAGTCTTGCCACCTCAGGATTTGTATTGAACTCCCGGATGATCTCATGGGATTCAATTTTCTTTTCGATGAGTTTGTCTATGTAAATAACGATCCCGACAGAAAGACTTGTTTTGTTGGTATAGATAAAACCGCCTCCCGGTATCTCTTTTGTACAATTGCCAACAAATAACTGTGCTGCTCCTTCCCCGCTTGCCAGATTGAACCTTTCTTCGATCGTTTTCTCGGGTAGCTCTATAATTTCCTTCATACCAAGCGCGAATAGTTTTACATCGAATTTCTTGAGCCTGGCCTTCTCGGCCATAAGGGAAACAGCCCCATCTGCAGCAATTACCACATTTGTTTCTATCTTATCTGTTCCTGCAATGATTCCTGTGACCTTTTTGTTTTCCCACATAAGATCATCCACCCTGATCCCAGTTACTAATGTTGCTCCTGCCTCAACTGCCTTATTTGCGAACCACGGGTCAAACCTTGCCCTGAGTATGGTAAAACTATTCGGGGGCTCACGAAGCTCTTCATCCATGAAATCCAGTGTAAAAGATGCTTTTTCACTCTGAATTGTCAATTTTTCACGGACAACTTTTCGCTCTACAGGCGCTTCTTTCCAGAATTGCGGGATGAGCCTGTTCAATGCATAAGCGTACATCCTGCCACCCATCACGTTCTTGGCACCGGGATATTTGCCGCGCTCGACCATCAGGACATTGAATCTCATTTTTGCCAGGGAATAAGCGGCTGCAGAACCGGCAGGGCCTGAGCCTACGATTATTATGTCAAATTTTTCGGACATGAAATGATCTCATCTTCCTCTGAACTTCGGTTTTCTCTTCTCCAAAAATGCCTTTATTCCCTCCAAATGATCCTCTGACGCAAAGACCTCGGAAAAATCCATAATTTCCATCTCAAGTGCTTTTTTAATATCATGATTGCTATTTATCAAATTCTTTGCAACCTTAAGGATCAGCGGGCTTTTTTGTGCAAGCACAAGAGCCATCTCCTTTGTTCTATCCAGTAATTCCTCCTCTTTTGCGACCTTATTGACCAATCCAATATCCTGCGCCTCTTTTGAATCGATGATCCTGCCCGTGAATATTAATTCTTTTGCCCTGCCAAGTAAAAATAACATCTTTAGGGCATATTTTATCTAATTTAGTAAATACCTGTCTTTTTATTTCATCGTTTTCTGTTACTGCTTCGATTATCAGGTCTGAGTTTCCAAGCTCTTCAAGTTTTGTACTTTTCCTGATCCTTGAGAGAATGTTGTCCTTTTCTTCGATATTGATCTTTCCGTCAGTAACGCGTTTTTCAAGTCTTTCTCGTATCTGCTTCAATCCGGCGGTAACATACTCTTCATTGATATCTTCAAGAACCACGCTATAACCCTTCTGAGCCGCCAGCTGGGCTATTCCTCCTCCCATGGTTCCTGAACCAATTATCCCGATCTCCTTTATGAACATTTCTCTCCTTACGATTTTAAAACAATAGGGCACAAACTAACTGTCATAAAAATAATTGTTGTTGATGATATATCTATATTTGGATGGTGGTTTCGGGAGAAGGGAGACTATATCATCAAGGTCAACTTTAAACGATTATATATCTAGGGGATAGAAAAGAGGTTAAAATGAATAAAGACATACAAAAAATAAAAACAGAAATATTTGATAGCGTTAAGAACAATATGGAAGAAAAGGACGTAGTGGCTATTATCGAAAGAAGCGTAAATATGACTTTAAAATATGTTGATACGCAGGTTTCCACACGTAGATACTTCAAGGACGATAAAGTTGTAATACCTGAAAAAAGTGGTGTCTGGACACTATGAACTAAAATGGGAAATATTTTCCCATTGTTCGGTTCATATTGATCTGATATTATTTAATATTTAATCATATCAGATAAATGTACGTTGATTTAATGGTTGAATAGGTCGGTTGTTGCCGGAGTAAATCGTCTGGAAGGCATCTATCTGTGCCTTTGAAAGTTCAACACGAGTGCTCAAGACGAACCAGTTGATCCCTTCTGTGCAGGGTGGGGTAGTGAAAGAGCCATTATATAAGCCTCGTTTTCACTGCCTGATTTTATCATGATCCCTATTACTGCATACTTACCAGCATCACTCTGATGCACTAAGTGTAATTCCATATCGCACATAAGGAAGCATTTTTATACTCCAAAATCCAGATATTGCAAGGGGAATTGGACTTTTCATTTACCGAAGAACATGACCTTTTCAGGAAATCTGTCAGGGAATTCTGCGAAAAAAAGCTTGCACCACATGCTGCTGGAATAGATGAGAACGCACAGATACCACCAGGTGTTATTAAAGACATGGGTGGATTTGGCCTTCTTGGAATAACGATCTCGGAAAAATATGGGGGATCAGGTTCTGATATCACAACTGCTGCCATAGCAGCCGAAGAAATTGCCAGGGCTGATATAAGTATGGCTACTGCTGTGTATTATCTTGTAGAGGCGGGCTGGGGTTATTTATTTGAAAAATATGGTACAGAACAGGCAAAAAGAGAGATACTTCCCGGGGTTACAAAAGGAGACTCATTCCTGGGTATAGCTTCAACAGAAGCCCAGGGGGGTTCTGATATTGCTTCGACTTCCACGATGATGGAAAAAAAGAATGGGAAACTGATCCTGAATGGCACAAAGACATACATAAGCGGGGTACGTGAAGCTGCAAAATATGGAGGAGGCTATGTAACGATAGTAAAAACAGACCCTGGTCTTGGACATAAAGGTTTGACTTTTTGTTATCTTCCGGTAAAAGATCAACCAGGGGTTACTGTGGATACTCTTAAACAGATGGGGCGGGAAGGTATGTCAAATGGTATCATAAATATAAGGAATGCACAGATTCCTGATCATTACCTGATCGGTGAATGGAACAAGGGTTTCTATTATGCAATGGAAGGATTTAACTGCGCAAGGACGCTTGTCGCTGCGGCATGCATTGGAGCGGCCGAACGAGCATTGGAGCTAGTGTCACGTCAATAATATAAAGTCGTAAAGTATATATTATATATCATTCATAATATATCATCGAGGATGGATTATGAAGAAATATATAGTAAAACT
>JAPMTR010000049.1 GCA_026552975.1 Candidatus Methanoperedens sp. | reverse complement strand
AGTGAATGGCAGAATCGCCCCGTTCCTTGAACTTGGCGTTGGCTTCAACCCTGAACTAACAGCAGAGGACAATGTCCGGCTTTACGGCGCGATCATGGGTATGTCGAAAAGTGAGATGGAGGATAAGTTCGAGGAGATATTTGATTTCGCGGAACTTTCACGATTCAGGAACATGAAGCTGAAGAACTTTTCAAGCGGGATGTACGCGCGGCTGGCGTTTGCGACTGCTATAAACACTAATCCTGATATCCTGCTGATTGATGAAGCCCTTGCAGTAGGGGATGAAGCATTTCAGAAAAAATGCTATGATAGGATTAAAGAGTTAAAAGCAGATAGCAAAACTATCATATTCGTATCACATGGATTGGAAATTGTTAAACAATTATGTGAGCGGGTAATCCTATTGAATCATGGAGGGATTATTTCGATAGGTTATACTGAGAAGGTTTTGAATGATTATCGAATTAATATGCGACTAAAAGAAGAAGAAAATCTTCGAAGAAAGCATGAAATATTAATCAAACAGATGATAGACGATAAAGAAAAGATAAATCAGGAAAAAGATTTAAAAGTTATTTTTGAAAAAAAACAAACGGATAGATGGGGAACCAGAGAAATTGAAATTACTGATGTTCTGTTTTATAATAAAACAGGAGAAAATGTGCATTTATTTAAAACGGGAGAAGAGATGCATGTAAGGATTAAGTATTTCGCTAAAAAGCGCATAGAAAAACCCGTTTATGGAGTCGCAATTTACAGAAATGATGGCTTGCATATGAATGGAGCAAATATTAAGAATTCTGATAATCCAATTGATTACGTAGAAGGAGAAGGTGAAATAGAATATGTAATTGATTTGCTTCCATTATTAGAAGGCACATATTTTCTATCTGCAGCCGTTTATAATTATGAAATTACAAATGCATACGACCATCATCATCTAAAGTTCAAGTTTAATGTTTACAGCAATGATGTTAAAGATGATGGTATAATTTATATTCCATGCAAATGGAATCATGAATGAATATTGAGGGAAAATTTAGATGACTAATTTATGTTTAATAAATGTTATAGACCAAAACTCTAAAATCGAAAGGCATATGCCGCATTTAGGGTTAGGTTACATAGCTGCTTATCTTCGTAAATACTCCAATATCAATAAAATTGAAATTATCGATGATGATATTTGGGAAAAACTACGCTTAAATAAACCAGACATCATCGGTATTACAAGCGTGTCACAAAATTTTAACCGAGCTACAAGTTTAGCAGAGAATATAAAAAGTGAGTTCGGTATACCAATAATTGTTGGAGGAATCCATATATCAGCTTTGCCTCACACCCTGCCCACTTGTTTCGATGTGGCAGTTATAGGTGAAGGGGAACATACAATGTTGGAATTATTGGAACTGTATGAAAAAAAGGGACTCGACAAAAATAAATTAAAAAACATAAATGGAATAGCATTTCACAATAATAATAAAATTGAAATTACAGAAAAGCGTGGGTTGATCGACCCTCTTGATAATATTCCATTTCCAGCAAGAGATTTATTAAATATTGAAACTCATACTAGTATGATCACCTCTCGAGGATGTCCATATCATTGTGTTTTTTGTTGTTCTTCAGCATATTGGAGAAAAACTCGGTTTTTTTCTGCTGATTATGTTGTTAGTGAAATTAAGGAATTAGTTGAAAAATATAATGTCACAATGATTGACTTATGGGATGATTTATTTATAGCTGATAAAAAAAGACTAGAAAGAATTTCCAATTTGCTTAAAGAGGAAGGAATCACAGATAAGGTTAATTTTAATTGTCAAGCTCGGGCAAATTTAATAAATGATGAAACATTAAAATATTTAAAAAATATGAATGTTAATCAATTAAGTTTTGGCTTTGAGTCGGGTTCTCAAAGAATATTGGACTACCTAAAGAAGAATTCAGTAACAGTGGAACAGAATAGAAATGCTGTATTTTTAAGTAAAAAAGCTGGGTTCATAGTTAATGGCTCATTTATTATTGGTTCTCCTGATGAAACCAAAGATGATATAAAAAATTCATTAAAGTTTCTTAAAAATACTCCATTAGATTCAGGATCAATTTTTCAATTGATTCCATACCCAGGTACCGAACTCTGGGAATATGCAAACGAATTAGGCATTGTTAATGATAGAATGGATTGGAATAAACTTAACCAAAATTGTAAAATTGTAGAGGATTTTAAATTCACTAAATTAAAAACAAAAGATAATTATATTTATTTAAATAAAACTATTTCACTTGAAGATTTTTGTGAATTCTACCTCGATTTCCAAAAAGAATTTGAAAATCGTGAAGTTGCACTTCAGATTAAGCAATTTTCAGATATTGTTTATAAGACACACGATAAAGTCGTAAATAGTGAGAAACAAATTCTAAAAGATGAAATTGAGATAATTAAATTACTTAAATTTATGGAAGAGATCAAGAATTCAAAAGTTTATAATTTAATATGTAAATTTTAATAAAAAAACAACTATTTTCGCATTGATGAGTCAAAATCCATTTAAAAATCAAAATGAAGAAGGTCCTCAAGTCTCAATTATTGTAATCTGCTGGAATAATAAAAAATTTCTTAGAGATTGTATATCTTCTATTTACTATCAATCGTATTCAAATTATGAAATAATATTGACGGATAATGCATCATCTGACGATTCGGTCGAGTTCACACAGAAAAATTATCCTTCAGTTAGGATTATTAAAAATAGATTAAACCTGGGTTTTGCTGAGGGCAATAACGTGGCTATGCGGCTAGTTTTAAAGGAAAAAAAAAGTAAATATATCTTAATCCTTAACCCAGACACGACAATAGAACCAGACTTTATTAAAAAACTGGTCAATTCTGCAGAAAGGAATAAAACAATAGGCGCTTTTGCACCCAAAATGCTCGTGATGAATAAAAAAAATAAGATATCTTCCGCTGGCGGTGATTGTATTTTCAGATGGGGAGATAATTTATCCAGAATGTTCTATTTTGAAAATAATAATAATCACAAAGAACAACCTGTATTTGGTCCAAGTGGTGCAGGAGCATTTTATCGTGTAGAAATGCTGGAGCAAATAGGATTATACGATAGATTCTTATTTACTTATTATGAAGATGTTGATTTAAATTTCAGGATCCAAAAATCTGGGTGGGGTGCCCTATATGTTCCAGATGCGATCATGTACCATTATCAATCTGGATCTTTGAATGATTTTAATCCTTACAAAACCTATCTTCTAAATCGTAATAAATATGTGGTGATTCTCAAGAATTACCCACCTTCTCTTATGAGGCTTTATTGGAAAGAGCTTGTAGGAAGTTTTTCGGCTTTTGCACGATACTGTTATATGAATGAATTAAAAATTGTATGGCTCAAAATTATTTTATTTGTTTTTTTTAGTGTGCCGATTATTTTAGTGAAACGCTATGAATTAAGAAAAATAACATTAAAAAATAATAAATACGTTATTAAGAGATTCATTGAAGATCATGAACGACTAATGTCACCGGAACAGTGTCAAAAAAGTTTCAATGAATATATACAGGATTTGAGGGAAAGGGAAGGAATATGAAAATTCTTTTCGTTTCTTGTGCATATACTCCCTATCATCGAGGGGGGGTTGCAAAACTTCTTATTAATTTATCTATGGAGTTAACGAAACGAAAACATAAGGTCTATGTTTTTAGTCTCTTAGACGAGTCATCAATCAAAGAGTCTGAAATTAAAAATATTGAAATAAGCGGCCATCAAATTAGATTTATTAATATTCCAGGATCTTCATTGACGGATTTCTATGGCCGATATAGGAAAGAAGATTATTACAATCCTGGTGTCAATCCCGCTTTTAAATCATATTTGGATGAGATAAAACCAGATGTGGTTCATTTTCATGCTATTCAAGGTCTGGGTGCAAATTTAATTACAGAAGCTCATGAATTAGGATATCCAACCATCTTGACTATGCATGATATGTGGTGGTTTTGTCCAAATCTTTTTATGACTGATTTAAATTTGAAACCATGCAACCAAAATGAAATTAACAGTCAAAAATGTATTAATTGTTTAGAAAATTTAAATGAAATATCAGGGTTTAAAAATGTTGATTTTAAATCGTTTGTAATTGAAAGAGATTTATATTTAAATAAAATACTTGAAAATGATGTTGGCAGGTTGTTAACTAATTCACAAATTTTAAAAAAAAACGTACAACACAATACAACCTGCAATATTCAAGTGAATGAAAATGGAATAATTAAAGTATCTGAAATTATTGAAAAATCAGTGGATCCACATAATATTGTTTTTGGTTTTGTGAGTGGAAAATCTGAATTGAAGGGATATAATCTCCTAATGGATGCATTCAGAAGTATCAAGTTATCAAATTGGGAACTCCATATTTATGGTTTTGAAAAAATGGGATTACAAAATTGGTACAATATATTAATTCTATCATTGAAAAATAGGACCGTGAAATCTGATTTGTTAAGGCTAATAAATAATAAAAAGAAGAAATCTATTTCTGAAAAAATCAAATATTTTCCAAGTTATTCTGATTCAGAAAAATACACGACACTTAATACTCTTGATATTATTATTATTCCATCAATTATAAGGGAATCATTTTCTTTAATTGCCAGAGAGGGTTTAATGCTGAAAAAACCCATTATTTGCTCTGATTGTGGAGGGCCAGAAGAAGTTATTGAAAATAATGTAAATGGTTTCGTCTTTAAAACAAATAATGTAGAGGATTTAAAAACAAAGATCTGCGCAATATTGGAGAATCCATCATTAATATATAAATTAAAATCAAATATTAAGATTCATAAGATTATATCTATAGAAGAACAAGTAAATGATCTGGAAACTGTTTATAATCAAATAAGCAAAGGTCCTAAACTCGTACCAAAAACTCTCCCTTGTCCAACGTCAGATTTGAATTAAAATATGGATCTCCATTATCAATAACTTTCCCCCATTTTTCTCGTATATATTTTAAATTATTATTAAAGCTTAACTCTTCCATATTGGTTTTTTCGGAAACCTTTTTAATTAATTCATGATAAAAGAGTTTGGCATAAGGTGTATAAACTATGAGATAACCTTTTTTTCTAATTTTGAGACAGAAATCAATATCAATAAATATGTTTTCAAGATCTGTATCAAAGCCGCCTACCTCATTAAAAATGTCCCTTCTCACCATAAAACATTCTTTGGCGATCGCACTGACATTATGTATTATATTAGGCCTTCCAAAATACCCTTGAACAGAATCCGGAATGGATCTATCCGAATAACCGGCAATCTCAAACTTTTCATCAATTCCTGTCAATCCCAATATGATGCCTGCATGGTGTATCGTCATATCAGGATAGATTAATTTACATCCTACAGCCCCTACATCCTTTCGTTGTGCATGCTCAAGCATACCAAAAAGCCATTCTTCTGAGATCACTTCTGTGTCGCTATTCAAAAATACCAGATATTCACTTGTGGTATTCTGAGCTGCAAAATTATTGACCAATGAAACATTAAAAGATTTTTCAAATTTCATATTTCTGATATTGGGGGATTTGATAGTAGATCTAATATAATCTAAGGTTTGATCGTTATTAGAAACAACAATAATATTATAATTTTTATAATTTGTTTTATTCTCAATACTCTCTATACATTTTCTGAGCTGCCCAATACTATCTTTCGAAAGAATAATTATGCTAATTTCTGGCTCATTCATTATTACTCTTTTGATCCGAAAATAACCGGGGAACATGCCGGATAGTACCTTTCCATCTATTTTCCTTCTTTGTAAAGCCTCTCCCAGAGCTTTTCTTGCATTTACGTCCGCATATCCTTTAGCCTCGTACTTCACAGCCGTAGAGTTTGGAACTTTTCGCCAGTGATAAAGTATTTTGGGGATATGATATATTTTATCTGTTTTTTCTGTAAATCTCAGAACAAGGTCATAATCCTGACTTCCTTCAAATCCCTTTCTAAACCCTCCGATCTCTTCAATGATCTTTCTTCGATAGACTCCAAAATGACTGGTATACATACTGGATAAAAATAAGTCTGGTGACCAATCGGGTTTGAAATAAGGATCACTTCTTCTATTTTTCAGGTCTATTTTATCTTCATCACTATAGACCATGTCTGCATCTGTATGGTCCTGGAGTAATTTGACAACCTCGAATAACGCATTAACCGAAAGTTCGTCATCATGATCTAATAATCCTATGAATTCTCCTTTTGCTAACGATAATGCTTCATTAGAAGCACCTGAAATACCCTGGTTTTCATTGAGATACTTTACCTTAATTCTATCATCGCTATTCTGATATTTGTCTAATATTTTTTTTATATGTTTCTTTGTTGATGCATCATCTGCAAGGCATAATTCCCAGTTTTCATATACCTGACTCAGAACCGAATCGATGGCCTTTTCAAGCCATATTGGATCAACATTATGAACGGGAGTTATTATACTGATCCTGGGGCTGTATTTGAAAGTTTTTATTTCTTCCCTCATGAGATCAACATCATGATCTGTGATACGGGTCTGTTTAATATATATTTCATATAAAGACATTAATTTATTATTATATTTTAAATGGTGGATCCCTCTATAGATGATGGAAAGTATACCATTGTTTCTAAAAATTGAATAACTCTCTGACAATAGGTTGATAAAGTTCATGTATATCTTTTTTTATTAGTGGAATATATTTATTTTTATCTTAGTTCCAATTATCAATTATCTTTAATAAACTTGATGCAAAATAAAAAAGGTACTTATAAATATTGATACTTTTAATGATAGAATTTAGTTTCTATGTACAATCTTAAAAAAGTTGATGATTTCTACAATAAACTTTTAGAATCAAAACTGATATACTTCCTGATAGGTTTTGCAATACTTATTTCATATTATATTCTATATCTATTTAGAACCGTTGATAATACAGTATTAATGAGCTGGAATCTGGTTTTCAATTATGGTGTCTATAATATCTATGATTTGCTTTTGATTCTGCCAATTGTAATTTTTTTGAGTTTTATTATTTCAAGAATTAATTACAATAAATATAACCAAGAAAGATATCATATTCTATTCTTATTTTTTATTGGAATGATCATAGGCACATTATTCTGGAATATCCCTGAAATCAATCCAGATGCTGCAAGGTTCTTCACTGAAGCTAAATATCTGGAATTAAAAGGAATATGGGGCTATTTTAATGATTGGGGATATGAATTTTTTGTCTGGTCGGATTTTCCTTCTGTACCTTTTTTCTATGGGATTCTCTTCAGATATCTGGGAGAGTTTAGAGAATATATTCAGATATTCAATACCATTTTATTCTCTTTAACTTCTGTTTTAACTTATAAGATCTCAAAAAGATTGTGGAATGAAGAAATAGGAATATATAGCGGGTTATTATTAATGAGCTTTCCTTTTTTATTATCCCAGATCCCTTTGATGCTCGTGGATATTCCCTTTATGTTTTTGGTCATGTTGTCAGCATTCTTGTTATTCAAGGTATTTGACAACAAATATTACAGTATCCCTGCATCTATAATTATTTTTTTTGCGTTGTATGCAAAGTTGTCTTCCATATTGATATTATGTCCAATAATTTTTATCTTAATAATTAATTATAGGTCCGTCATTTTGAACAAAAAACGATGGATATTTACTATATTTTTTTCGTTAACATTGACGATTTTATTTTTCATATGGAAGATGGATGCCATATTACAATCAGAAAAAACAAATTTTCAGGCATTTGATATTAATAGATTTTCTGAGAATCCACTAAATTATTTTTACCAAATAGGATTCATAGTAATAATATTAGCAATTTATTCAATAATAATTGGAATCAGAAAAAAAGATATGAATTATATTATAGTAATTGCTTGGGTAACTATAACTTTTCTGTTTCTCTATGATGTTCGCATAAGATATATGATACCAGTATTTCCATTTATAGCAATTATGGCATCATTATCTATATACAGTATTTCTAATACAGATGTCAAGAAATTCTTAATTTCAAGTCTTGTGCTTACTTCAATTGCCTTTTCCGTATATGCGTATATTCCATATGAAGAAAATTTCACTGATAAAAATATCAAAGATGCAGCTGAGTTCACAAATTCATTGAATATTCAGGAAATTCAACTTTTTCTTGATTTTTCAGACAAGCACCCTTTTAATCCAGATGTCCTTGTAATATTATTCGATCTATATTCTCATAAAAAAATCATTTATTCACAGGATAATAAATTCTATCCTGTAAAAGATTATTCAAATGCGTTCACAGCATATTATAAAATCCCATCTTTTTATTATGATAATAAAAGTTTAAGTCCATTAAAAAATAATTATGCAATTATTATAATATCAGACAAGGAACAATCAAACTTTATTTCATCAAAATATTTAGAAAATCACATACTTGTTAAGAAATTTGAAGGAAAAACAGTAAGCATTCTCATTCCATCATCTGTAAAGGTTTATTTACCCAAAGAATGATTTTGCAGGTATGATGTATAATTCTAAAATATTTGTATAATTTTTGCTTAATCTGAAAGATCTAATTAACAAAAAAAAGTGGAAAAAATATAAGATATAATAATACAATTAATATTAACAAGAAAAGATGAAAACAATAGCAATAATCCCCGCATATAATGAAGAATCAACAATCGAAAAAGTCATAAAAGAGACATCCATTTTTGTCGGCGAAGTTCTAGTAATCAACGATGGAAGTAAAGATAGAACTATCGAAATCGCCAGAAATGCAGGTGCAACCGTCATCGACAACATCGTGAACCGCGGTCTGGGCAAAACCATCAAACGCGGTTATGCCGAAGCCATAAAGCGCGGCGCTGATATCGTGGTGCAGATCGATGCTGACGGGCAATACGATCCGCAAGAAATTCCTAAACTCACTCAACCCATTCTTGATAATAAAGCCGACCTAGTTCTTGGTACAAGGCTTGAGAACCTGAAATATGAAATGCCATGGCTTAAAAGGAAGGGGAATAAGGCTTTTACCTGGCTGCTTAGAAGGTTAACAGGCGCTGATATAAAAGATGGACAGACAGGATTCAGGGCAACAAGAAAAGAGGTTTTTGAGACCATTGAGATAGAAGGGGATTTTACTTATACCCAGGAAATGATAGTCAAAACAGCAAAAGAGGGATGGCGAATAGCAAATGTTCCGATAAATTTTTATCAAAGAAGTGTTGGAGAGTCACGCCTGATGTCTGGCCCGCTTTCGTATGCCTGGCGTGCATGGATAATAATCTTAAGAACAGTCAGGGATTATGATCCTTTGAGTTTTTTTGGTATCCCCGGTATTATTTTTATCATAACAGGCATTATATTTGGAACTGTATTCGTTTATAAATACGCTTTAGTTGGATTTATTGGTCATACTCCTGCCGTTATCTTGACTTCCCTGTTAATCATCGTAGGCGTACAGATGATCTTTATGGCATTGATGGCTGATATGATGAGAAAATGAGAACAATGTTTTGATTTAAATGAATAAACAATCATTAATAAAAATTTTTGTAACCATTTTGTTATTTTCACTTGCAATATTAAAGCTGAATATCTCTGAAATGTTAGAAATGCTGGAAAAGAGCAATTTAGTCTTGATAACTATTAGTTTAGTTTTTATTCCCATTTTATATTGGATAAGGGTATTGAAATGGAATGCGTTGCTACGATCTGTTGGTATTGAATATAACTCGTCCACAGTGTTCCGGGTATTATTGATTGGAATGTTTTATGGTCTTATCACACCTGGAAAATCCGGTGAAGTTATTAGAGCTTATTATTTGGATGCTGAAAAATCCAAAACAATTCCTACGATAATTTGGGATAAACTCATTGATATTTTTATATTAATATTACTCAGTGTGTTTTCCATTTTCTTTCTATTTTATGATACAATATTATATTATATAGCAATTCTTTTAATCGCTATATTTATTTCTATAATTGCCATATTATTTAATAAAAAATTAATATATTATTTTTTTAATTTAATTAATATTAATGAGAAATCTTCAAAGCAATTTATAGAAACAATTCATATTATTAAAAACGATAAAGTGCTTTTGTTAAAACTCATAATATTATCTATAGGCTATTATTCATTAAATCTAATTATTTCTTTGATTTTACTCGTAGCTTTAAAAAGTGATGCGAATCCTTATGCAATCTTTATATTGCCAATAATTGTCCTTATTGGAAATATTCCTCTCACAATCTCTGGTCTTGGATTGCGAGAATATATTGCTGTTATTTGTTTTGGAATATTAGGTGAAAGTGCAGTTATAGGATTTTCTTTTTCAATTATACTATTTTTATTCACCACGTTAATACCAGGATTGATTGGATACATATTTATTTTGAGGAAACAAAATAAATGAAAATTACGAATCAAAATATCCAAATAAATTGGTTTTAAGATGGAATAATTGAATCTCAAGAATCAATATGATAAGTGTAAAACATGTTATCTAGCATAATGATATATAAACTGGATTAATTACATTTTAAAGGGAAAAATTGTTTGGAATAAAAAGGATGTGAAAAAGATGAAAATACTTGGTTTTTATGATGGGCATAATGCAGCGGCTGCTCTTATAGAAGATGGAAAGGTTATTTTTGCAATTGAAGAAGAAAGATTATCAAGAATTAAATTTCATGATGGAAGAAAATTCGAACATGGACTTCCTTATAGATGTATCGGTGAAACTTTGAGAAATACTGGAACAAAACCAGAAGAAATAGATATGATAGCGTTAGGGTTTGAATCTACAAAAGATTCACTTCATAGAACACTTCATGATTATCAAAAAATAGAGCGTAATAGGATGATTCCTTTCACATTAGGTTGGCCTATTCCTATTGTTTATCAGGAATATAGGTTATTCAATGTGTTGAGGGTTTTAAGAAAATATAATTTGCATAATACTAAGTTAGTCAGAATAAATCATCATATTGCTCATGCTGCAAGCGCATACTATAATGGCAATAAAAAGAATGCTACAGTTATTACCTTAGATGGCAAAGGAGATGGATTAGCTGGATTGGTAATGGTTGTGGAGAATGGGGAGTTTAAGATTTTAAGTGAAATCTCTTTTTATGATAGTCCGGGCCATTTTTACAGTACAGTGACTGAAGGGCTTGGATTTAGACATAATAGACATGAAGGAAAAATAACCGGATTGGCAGCGTATGGCCATTGGGATAATGAGGCTTATAAAGCTTTCAAGAATATCCTAAATACTGAAAATCTAAATTTTGAGTACAG
This sequence comes from Candidatus Methanoperedens sp., assembly GCA_026552975.1. Lineage (GTDB taxonomy): Archaea > Halobacteriota > Methanosarcinia > Methanosarcinales > Methanoperedenaceae > Methanoperedens. The sequence goes on along the minus strand of JAPMTR010000049.1, from coordinate 3,081 downwards.
TTTGTCTCGAAAAATTCCTCAGTTACCTTATCCGTTAATAGCGCCATTTAAAAAATATTGGCAAGTAATGAAAAGCGAAATCAATAATTTTTCAGAATTATCTCGTGAGCATATTGCTTCTGCTGCGCAAAAGAGACTTGAAGATTCTGTTACTAGTTTTGTCCGAACTTGTGTTGATAAATCGGGATTTCCAGATGTAGTAACAGCTGGAGGGGTATTTGCAAATGTGAAGCTTAATCAAAAAGTTACAGAAATGGAAGAAGTGGATTCTTTTTTTGTATATCCTGCGATGGGTGACGGGGGGATAGCAGTCGGTGCAGCCTTATACTGTTATGGAATGGAGATGCTTAGTAAAGGAAATATATTTCAACCTTGTGAGATAGACCCACCATACTATGGTCCTAAATATAGTTCAGAAGAAATAGAACAGAGCCTGAAAAATCATAGACTGAAATATAGGTATGTTGAAGACATTGAGTTAGAGGTCGCCCACATGATTCGAGATAAAAAGGTAGTTGGCAGATTTGATGGTAGACTAGAGTATGGTCCTCGTGCATTGGGAAATAGGTCAATACTCGTCACACCAGTTGATAATTCAATTAATGATTCATTGAACAAGAGGATGAAAAGGACAGAGTTTATGCCTTTTGCACCTGTAACTCTTGAAGAGGAGGCTTCTGCTACATACATCAATTATGCTAAGGGGAGTTATCCGGCTAGGTTTATGACAATCACCTTCGATGTTGAGAAAGAGATAAGGAAAAAAATTCCTGCTGTTGTTCATATTGATAACACTGCAAGACCGCAAACAATAAATAAAAAACAAAATAGGAGTTATTATGAAACTCTTAAGATCTTCAAAGACATAACTGGGCTCAATTCTTTTATTAATACCAGTTTTAATATGCATGAAGAACCAATTGTTTGCACACCTGATGATGCAATTAAATCATTCAAGACAAAATGTGTAGATGTGTTGGCGATAGGTAATTATATTGTTGAAAATATATAATTATATTCTTAATCCAACTTTTCCTATTATAGAATAGAACAAGTAATTAATATTATCTATAAAAAATAATTTAAAAAAAAAAGAGAAATAAAGTGAAATTAATTTTCACTCTATTATCCATTTATTCCCTTGAATGATCCCATTTTGCTTTCTATATCACTTGCGAAACTTCCTACTACGCTAATCCTGTTTGTTCCAATCACCGTTACCGAACCCGAAGGTTCAGGTGTGTATGCATTCCAGGCAAAATATGGTGATGTTTTTGCAGGCACTGGATAACTGGTTATTGTATTAACAGGGTTTCCAGCTGCATTGTAGAAAGTGATATCTACAGTTAATGGCGTATCATTTGGATTTGCTATCTTGAATCCGCTTCTTTCGCCTCCTTCGTATTTTAGGTAAATAAGACCTGCAGTATTATTTCCATTAAGCTCCTTAGCCTCATAGTAATCAGTAAATCCTGGGAGCTCGCTTGACTGCTGTTCTATAACATATAGTGGGACTCCATTGTTTGAGATAATTCTCACAGTACCATCATGTGCTAATCCTCCACTTGGAAGATATGCGTTACTATACCAGTCATAATATGGTGATGATTTGGGTGGTATTTGTATATTTAAGATAGAATTTATAAGCGCACCTGCTGAATTATAGAAATACATAGAAACATTTGCATTTATTGTTCCTATGTTAGCAGGTTTAAACCCTGATCTCCATTGCGGGTCATAAAATATTTGACCAGTTACAAATATATCTGTTTTTTCATTGTTCATGTAAATTCCATTCCAAAATCCCGTTTTGCCAGGTACTTCACTTGCCATAGATGCAGTGATACTGATGGGTTGAGCATTGTTTGATATAACAACAACTGTACCTTCTGCTGCAGAAGATAATTGTCCACTTGGAATATATGCATAAGTATTCCAGTCATAATATGGCGCTGCTTTTGGTGGTATTATTACATTTTCGAGAGATCGTATAAGACCCCCAGTTGAATTATAGAAATATAATGATACATCCGCGTTGATCGTTCCGAGATTGAGAGTTTTAAATCCTGTTCTCCACTGACCCGCATAGATTTGACCTGGCACAAACCATTGAGTTTGTTCAATATTCAACGGTGTTCCCATAAAATAAGCTGTTTTACCTGGATTATTACTCCGCTGGATCGTGAGAGCATCGATTGGCTGCTCAGAAGTTATTGTAGATGAACCTTCAATACTTCCTGCACTTTGGGACCAGGTGTATTCTTTTGATGCCATTGTTGAAATAACATCTTCTGAATTATTTACAGTAACACCTGATAAATCTATGTAATTTACATCCAGAGTAGTTGGTTGTGTACCGAGGTTACCAACAAGGAAATTTGTCCTCCACTGCCCCAAGTATATCTGACCGGGTGCTGTGATTTTATAACCAGGTGTTAAAACAACATTTTTAGTAGCAGTCGGCCCGTTAATAAAAACGGTAGTTGTATTGAGGGCATATCCGGTCGCCCGGGTTCTCATCGAATAGGTCGATCCTCCGCCCAATCCATCATACGGTACATTATTTAATGCATATACTCCACCTGCACCCGATGTAGTATTATACTGCGGATAATCTACGAGTTTAATGAATGCACCAACGATCGGGTCACCGCTTGCTGTTGCTATAAATGAGGCTGCTATTGTTCCCGCGGGGATCAATGCAAAATACAATAATGCTAAAAAAGCCACTATCGCTATTCCTGACGCTATCTTTCGATAACCGTTTGTTATATTTTCAAATATTTTCATTTCTACATCCTATCCTATAAGTTGGATAAATAATTTTAGGTTTTGATACGTTATATATCTTTCGCTCTTTGATTTCATATACATTTCTTTACATTTATTGATACTGTTTTTTGTCTTTACAATATATTGTTTTTATTCCAGGCGCCTCGTTGTTGCGGGGCGCCCAAAATCGTAATGCCTCTGTATTTGATCTTATGCGCTGATCCTGTTTATGCGATCGTAACACTTCCCTGGATCGTTCCCACAGGCTTCCTGACAAGTTCAATATTCAGGATCACTTCAGCTTCCCCT
>JAPMTR010000048.1 GCA_026552975.1 Candidatus Methanoperedens sp. | reverse complement strand
TGTGCTGTAATCATATTATTCAGTTATCAAAGTATTTATTCATAATATAACTATATTTATTGTGTCCGTGGATGGGACTAATATAGGAACAAGTTGAATTGGTTCATAGATACAGTATGAAAAATTTCATTTTTTCATACGAAGGGGTGAGCGCAAGCCTCCGGCTTTAGCCGTGGGAGAGGGTTCAAAGGGTTGTAAAAACTTGAAGGACAACTTTATCCAGTATATTTAGGGATTTGAAGAAGAAATGCGCTGGGTTTTGTTTGAAAAAAGTCCAGGAGGAATTGGAGGAGATCATATACCCAGAGAAAAAAGATTCACTTACATCTTCCATCTATCATCCACTGGGAAGCATTCATTTATCCACATTAAAACATCATTATTATATATTATCTTGTATTCCCTTGAAAGCACAGGTAGCTTCCCGAAAAAATCCCTGTGTAATATTTCCATTTTCAGAATATCACGTCTGGTCTCAAGCTTATGCTCACGCAAAATCCTGCCGATAGGGATGTCTGCGCGCATAAGATCGGTCTTCACAGCAGGAGGGATCCTATTTATTGGAGAAAGGGATCTTGCAAGGACATAAACAATATCTTCAACTTTCAAAATTACCAGGCGATCATTTACTTCCCCACCCTTAGCTATTCCAAGAAGCTGTGCAATTTCAGTCGTAGCTTTAATAACCTTCTGGTAGATCGTTTCTACTTTTACCGTTTTCCCGGTAAGCACCTCAAGAAGCTGTGTGACCGATCCATCTGTGCCTGCACAAATGCGAAGGCATGCGGGAATATCGGGTCTTCTGAGAACATCCTGCAAATTCAAGATCCCTGAACTTCTTTTTTTGCCATTTTCAGGCGTTCTTTTGAGGAATAACCTGTGGCTTCATCCAGGAAAGTCCTGTAACGCTTATTGGTATCAAGAACAACCTCATCAGTAACGCTCTTGTCAGATTCCGAATCCACGTTTAATTTTTTATTGTCGATCCACACCATTAAACGTTTAAAAGCTCCATAATTTAGTATGTACTTTCCATTTTCTTCTTTTATCTCAACCTGGAAAATATTTTCTATCAAGCCTTTTATTCGATCCTTTTCAGGAGAAAAACCTCTTTTGAATGAGTATCCGTTAATAAAATCACCTTCATATCATATTCGTTAATATTGCATTAAAAGATTTCTGCATCATTATAAAGTTTAATGGCCATTATGTGCCCATCGTATCCATTTATATCAATAAATTCCCGTTTTCCTTTCAGTTCCCAGACCGGAAGGTATAACATATCTATTTTCAGGTCGATATCGTCAGGATCAGGGGCAAACATTTTGTTCTCAAAGACGATGGTATCACCGATCATTTCATTCAACCTGACTTCCTTGGTGTGTTCCCTGATTATGTAATTCCTGATTTTTGAAACTGCATCCTTTTTCTGGATCAGAGGCTGCTGGATCTCATAATTTTGCGTGGGTATCAGTGTATTTTCCTGGATGTCCCTGTATTTGTTCAAAAATATCTCACCTGTTATGGCATTAATAAATCCTTCATCCTCACCTGAAAGATCGACCATCTTTGATTTAAACCTCTTCTGAATATTAAATGAATAACTATAATACCAGACCGGAATAAATTTCAAAACCTGGCTTTTTGGCGGTCCTATTTTTGCCTCGGCTATTGAGAGAGAATCATGTTTACCGATATTGATGGGCACAGAACGCAACATGATTCTTATGGTTTTTTCATATTCTTTAGGAAGGGATTCCTCCAATGCCTCATCTATTATAACGGGCTCTTTTACTTCAGATGGATATTTCGATGAAAAAAAAGCTCTCTCATTAGTTTCATGATCTTCTTGATACTTGTCAAGCGCCTCTCCAAGCAAAGCTCTTCCAATTTGCGTTTCAAGTTCTCCTCTGTCCCATAACGTAAGCCCATTATCAAGGGCGAACATCCGGGTCTTTTCATCAAAAGATTCTGAGATCACAATTCCTTTGCCATATCTTTTGATCGCGTTTGAATAATATCTGATATTATTAGAATTTGGCTCTTTTTCATATTTTATAAAGATATGTTCATGACCTTTTTGCGCCAGCAGATCGCATAGTTCTGAAGAATCGATGCTGTAACCTCGGTAAATGAAAATATTTTTAATAATATCAATTACTGCCTGCTTATGCATGAACATTATACTTCTTACATGTCTAAAATACTTAATCTTTCGGTATATTTATAATGCTTCGTTATTATACATGACTGCTGAATCAAGATGACCGATCTAATGTTTATAATCTCAAGAATAGAAAATATGATGTACCAGGTTACTCTTGATCCTGTAAACATGAAGGGCAACATAATCGTAAACATATCGATAGTGAATGAATCTGACTTCAAAAATGTCATCGGATTATTCAGACAGGCTATTCATAGTGGTCTTTCAGTGAGTCCCTATATAAAGATCGTACATGCAGGCGAAAAGATAGGAGAAACGACCATAGAACAAGGAAAAGTTGGAATTGCCACTGCCTGCAGCATCACGATCGACGGTGTTCTATTAAAATCCGGGATCCCGGTTAAACCAAGACTAGGAGGCGCGGTCGAGATACAGGAAGGTAAACCCCTGCGATTTACAGACGTTCTAACTTATGACAGCACAACAATCGATCCTCTTGATGTTCTAATGTCACAGGAACTTACTTCGGTCACGGATATGATCAATACCGGGACAGGGAAAATACTTGCGAACATGAGGGAAGCCCCCATGCCCGCCCGTGATAAGATCGAGCAGGTGCTTGATTCGCTTGTGAAGGCCGGGTTTTCTTGCATTCTTGAGGTAGGTGAACCTAATAATGATATCCTGGGCATACCTGTAGGCAGGGATAAAATGGGGATCGCCGTTATTGGAGGAACAAACCCGATGGCATATGTCCAGGAGAACGGGCTGGAAATAGATACTCATGAATTATCAATCCTGATGGATATTGAAGAAATGACACATATTGATGAGCTGAAATTGGATCCCCATAAAAAAGACTCATAATCTCATCAAAGCTTTCAAAGGCCATAGAGAGCTTATATGTGCGTCAGGAATCTCCCGGTTTTGGCCGTGGGGGAGGGGTCAATCGTTACATTCATTATACTTAATAGAATATATTAGTATAGATGAATGCTCCCGCAAAAGAATCTCAGATAGAAAATGAGCTTGCAGAGAAAATAAGACCGGTTTTCTCGATATATGATATACAGCATGCTCAGGGGAATATCTTTTTTTTTGGTGTCCCTAAAGAAGAGATCAGGATAATTTTTGAAAAATTATTTCCTTTTTTCTCTGAAAAAGGCTACCAGTTCACGATAAAATATGATCTTGGTGAACATATACTCATAGCATCACCATTATCTCCTCAAAAAGAGCGACGGTGGATCAATGTTGTTCTTGCTATAGCCACTGTTTTCACCACCATGGTATTTGGATCCCTTATGTTTGGCGCAGATCCGGGTACATCTCCTGCTGAAGTCCTGAAAGGATTACCTTTTACAATTGCCATTATGACAGTCCTGGGAGCTCATGAAGCGGGGCATTACATAGTTGCAAAAAAACATGGTATGCACACTTCTCTTCCTTATTTTATCCCGTTCCCGAACATGATCGGTACGATGGGGGCAGTGATCAAGCACAAAGGGCCGATTCCCAACAGGAAAGCCCTTTTTGATGTGGGAGTTTCAGGTCCTCTTATCGGTTTATTTGTATCGATCATTGTGACCATTTTCGGTCTTCTCCAACCTGCGATTCCACAGGCGTCAGAAGGTTTGTCTATAGAACTTGGTATCCCATTTTTATTTGAATTAATAAGTCGTTTTATCCCGAACCAGGAGACGATGATGATGCACCCGATAGCATTTGCAGGATGGGTCGGTATGTTTGTCACAGCACTCAACCTGATCCCCGCTGGACAACTTGATGGTGGACATGTTCTTCGTGCCATGATAGGGGAAAGAGCAAAAGAAGTGTCAAGAATGATGCCCTTCATCCTTATTTCTCTTGGGTTTTATGTGATATATTACCTGGAAAAGGACGGGTATATATGGGTTTTATGGGGTCTTTTCCTTTCGTTCTTCACAGCAGCAGGTCATCCCAGGCCTCTGGATGATGATATCCCTCTCGGGAAGGGACGCATGGCTCTGGGAATAATTACTTTTATCCTGGGTTTGATTTGTTTTACATTGGTTCCTTTTCAACTTCAATAAAAAGATAAGGAAAAATTATCTCCGTGGGGTCAACTAATCATGAACCGATTGGTTCATAGATACAGTATGAAAAATTTCATTTTATACGAAGGGGTAGAGAAGACCACATCCCGAAAGGGTGGGGGGAGGTTCACTCCATTTCCTGTTCTACAATGATATCCTGGACGATCTCTTCCAGTTCTTTTTTCCTCTTCTTGCTGGATGATTCGACTTTACCATCCGGCCCTATAACAGAAACCATAATATCAAATCTGTCTGAAGCTGTAATATCTGCAGTGGAGATTATTGGAATTTGAACAGCTGATGGCGGTATCCATGGATTTGCCAGATACTCGATCTCCTGGAGCATTGGAGTATAAGAGTGTATAACCTCGATCTTCCCCTCTTTTGCATGTTTATAGGCGCGATATAAAGACCTGTTCTGGCGAAAACCCACATATACTTCAAGAAGTGTTACACCGATGAGGGAATTTGCGCCTTTTCCCACTACAATGTCGCTAATTATATGCTCGCCGTCATTTGAATGAAGGACAAGAAAACCGCTCTCATTATTTTCATTATTTGATATTTCTATCATTTCTATGAGGCATTCTACAAGGTTCTTGCCTTTTGTTGGTATGATCCTGTCAAAATCCTTAACCGTTCTTGAGATCTGGTCTTCATCATAATCTGCAATACCTTCACGGTTAATGATATCTGTGATCCTGGCGCCCTGGATGCCCCAGAGGTTTGATTCGATGCCGTACTTTTTCTCTTTTTCAACCAGTGTGGAGAGACGTTCCTTTGCATCAAGATGCCGTGAAAGTCTTCGTTTGACAAGTTCTTCATCACTTGCTATAAGTTCGATCGCTTTTGGGACTATGCCCATTTTCTTTGTGACCAGACCGATCTGCCTGATAAGTTCAGGTTCACCGAGTTCCATCACATCAAAGACATTCTCTACTAGAAATTTAACCTGTTCAAAAATAGAAACATCAACATACTCAGGCTCATCACTTTCAGATATCGGAAGCCTTCTTTTCTCGTAAAGTTCTCCCTTCATATTTTCAACGAGATCTTTCCTGATAAGAACCGCCGGCTGTGCTGAACGTGCCCGGCCTTCAAAATAAGCCCCGACATTCTCAGACAGGAGCTTTATGGCAAGAGTTGTTTTTCCCCCTCCCTGGGGGCCTGTAAGTATTATAAGTGGATTTATCTCAAGTTCTTTTGAGAGGATCCTGACTAATTCCTCTTTGGTATGTGAAGAAGTATCAAGACTATCCATTGTAACCAAAAAAAAAGAAAAGCGAGTGGTTACCCGCTTAGTCCATACCTTCCATTCCGCCCATACCGCCCATGCCTCCGGGTCCTCCTGGGGGCATGCCGCCGCCGGATTTGCTGGATAGCACATCATCGATGCGCAGGATCATGGTTGCTGCTTCGGTGCCTGAGCTTATTGCCTGGGTTTTGACACGGAGTGGCTCTACAACGCCTTCTTTCCACATGTCAACTACTTTGCCGGTAAATACGTTAAGACCTGCTGTCTTGTTTCCTTTCTCATGCTGGCTTCTCATTTCCACAAGCATATCGATCGGGTCAAGACCTGCATTTTCTGCAAGTGTTCTTGGGATAACTTCAAGTGCGTCTGCAAATTTTGCAACCGCAAGCTGTTCCCTGCCCTTTAATGTGCTTGCATATTCACGAAGGCGAAGTGCCAGTTCAACTTCAGGTGAGCCGCCGCCTGCTACGAGTGTCTCATCTTCGATCGCAACACCTACAACACGAAGTGCGTCATGTAATGCACGTTCTGCTTCAGCAGCTACGTGTTCTGTTCCACCGCGAAGGATTATTGAGACTGCTTTTGGATTATGGCATTCTGTTATGTATGTCATTGATTCATCGCCGATCTTCTTTTCTTCGACGAGTCCTGCTTTTCCAAGGTCGGAATCATTGATCTCCTTTAGACTGGTCAGGATCTTGGCGCCAGTTGCGCGTGCAAGTTTATCCATATCGCTCTTCTTTACACGCCTTGCTGCATATATTCCGGCTTTGGCGAGGTAATGCTGGGCGATATCATCAATGCCTTTCTGGACAAATACTACATTTGCGCCGCTTTTGATGACTTTTGTGACCATATCGTGTATCATCTGCTCTTCCTGGTCAAGGAATAACTGGAGCTGATCTGGTGATTTTATTGAGATCTCTGCGTCAACTTCTGTCTTTTTGATCTCAAGTGCTTCATTGATAAGAAGTATTTTTGCATTTGTGATCTTCTTTGGCATGTTTGTATGGACTCTTTCCTTGTCTATTACCATACCTTCTATCAACACTGATTCTTCAACGCTTCCGCCAACTTTCTTCTCAACTTTTATATCGTCGATATCCACTTTCTGTTTACCATTTTCGGTATCAACAACAGCTAAAATTGCATTAACGGTCAGGTTAGAGAACACATCTTTTGATGCTTCTGCTGCCTTTCCTGTTATTGCGGTTGCAGCTATTTTTAATAATAGCTCTTTGTCCTTTGATGTGACCGGTCTTGCCAGAGTCTTCAGGATCTCCCTGGCTTTTATTGATGCTAATCTGTAGCCGCTTGCAATGACTGTTGGGTGTACGCCCTGCTCTAAGAGTTCTTCTGCATTCTTTAAGAATTCGCCTGCAAGAACTGCTGCTGTGGTTGTGCCGTCTCCCACTTCATCGTCCTGGGTCTTTGCGACCTCAACGATCATCTTGGCTGCCGGGTGCTCGATATCCATTTCCTTTAAGATGGTTGCGCCATCGTTTGTGATAACGATATCCCCGAGTGAATCAACGAGCATTTTATCCATGCCCTTTGGTCCAAGGGTTGTTCTTACTGCTGCTGCCACTGCTTTGGCTGCCATTATATTATTGTTCTGTGCTTCTCGTCCTTTTGTTCTCTGACTGCCTTCTCTTAAAATAAAGATCGGCTGTCCTGCTAATTGTCCTGACATAAATAGCCTCCATTAAAATTTTACTGATGATCTGTACAAATATGTAATTGTACGAGGGATTCTCGTTGTTTGTAATTCTATATAAGCGTTTCGGGTAAGGGGCGTAATGTGAAAGGATGAAAATTAGATAACAGCAGTAATTATTCTGTTTATCGGCAGACCATTTTCATCAAACCACCTACCTTTCCATAATGAAAAAATATCATGTTGTCAGTTCTTATAATAAATCAAAATACAAATATTACAGGATAGAAAAGAAGGTTTCAAGCTTTTTTGGCATTTTTATCCCACTGATCAGGCGTGAAAATAGCCCAAAAATTTGATGATGCTTCTTCAGTTTTAGGGGCGAAATCTAATCACGATAATTTATTACCCTTATAAGGCAATATTACAACATCCTTTTCATGTCCACAGATAAGATCATAATCAAAGGCGCACGCGTCCACAACCTAAAGAACATAGACCTTGAACTCCCCAGGAACAAGCTCATAGTCATAACCGGACTTTCAGGTTCAGGGAAATCCTCTCTTGCTTTTGATACTCTTTATGCGGAAGGCCAGCGAAGATATGTGGAATCCTTATCGGCTTACGCCAGGCAATTTCTGGGACAGATGGATAAACCGGATGTCGAATATATCGAAGGTTTATCTCCTGCCATATCAATCGAACAGAAATCCACAAGCAAGAACCCCCGCTCAACCGTGGGCACAGTAACTGAAATATACGATTACCTGAGGCTTCTCTACGCGCGCATCGGAAGACAGCACTGTCCCACCTGCAAAAGCGAAATAACACCGCAAACCGTTGAGCAGATCGTTACAAGGCTCATGGGGCTTCCCGAAGGCGCAAAGCTCCATATACTTGCACCTATCGCAAGGCAGAAAAAGGGCGAATATAAGCAGATTTTCGAGACACTTTCGCATTCGGGATACAGCAGGGTCAGGGTGGATGGCAAGGTGCTTGAACTCACCGCAGAGATCACTCTAAACAAACAGCAGAAACACGATATTGATGTCATCGTCGACCGCCTTGTCGTGAAAAAAGGGATAGAGGAACGACTCGCTGATTCTGTTGCCACGGCGCTTCGGGAAGGAAATGGTATTGTTGTAGCTGAAGTTATCGACGGTAAAGAGATGCTTTTTAGCGAACAAAGCGCATGTGTAAAATGCGGGATAAGTTTTGAGCCGCTTGAGCCCAACATGTTCTCGTTCAACAGCCCGAGAGGTGCATGCCCGGCCTGTCAGGGACTTGGGAGCACTATGGAATTTGACCCTGATCTTATAATTCCCGATAAGAGCAAATCCATAAGCGAAGGGGCGATCGACCCCTGGGGATATGAACATGGATATTATCGCCAGATGCTTGTATCTGTGGCTAAGCACTATGGTTTTTCACTTGATGTGCCATTTTCCGAGCTTGAACCTGAACATGTGAAGGTAATAATGCATGGAGGAAGCGAAGAGGTGCTTTTCAGGTATGTTCCCCGCGACCGTGATGGATTATGGGAACACCGTACAGTTTTTGAGGGTATCATACCTCACCTTGCAAGAAAACACCGGGAAGCATCATCAGAAGAGGCACGGGAAAAGATACAGCAATACATGAGCATCAATCCGTGCACCGTATGCAAGGGGGAAAGACTGAAACCATCAAGTATTGCGGTTACGGTCGCAGACAGGTCGATCATTGAAACCACCCGCATGTCTGTGAAAAAAGCGCTGGAGTTCCTGGAAGGGATCAGTTTTACTGAAAAAGAATCGATCATTTCAAAGCCAATTATGAAAGAACTGAGGGCTCGTCTGGGTTTTTTGATGGATGTGGGTCTTGATTACCTTTCCCTTGACCGGGCGGCAGGCACTCTTTCAGGGGGCGAAAGTCAGCGGATCAGGCTTGCAACGCAGATCGGTTCAAGTCTTGTTGGAGTTCTTTATATCCTTGATGAACCCAGCATCGGCCTTCACCAGCGTGATAACGGACGGCTTATAAACATGCTAACACGGCTTCGCGACCTTGGAAATACCGTGATCGTGGTGGAGCATGATGAAGATATGATCCGAAGTGCTGATTTTATCGTGGATATGGGGCCGGGGGCAGGAGTGCATGGGGGTGAGGTCGTTGTGACCGGAAGCCTTGAAGATATTATTAATTGTGAGAACTGCCTCACCGGGGATTATCTAAGCCGCCGCAAGACGATCCCAGTTCCTGCCCGGCGAAAAAAACCAAAAGGGAAAATAACGATAGTTGGAGCAAGCGAGAATAACTTAAAGCAGATCGATGTGAACATTCCCCTGGGAGTCATGACCTGCGTGACCGGGGTTTCAGGTTCTGGAAAAAGTACCCTGGTCAATGATATTTTATACAGGGCGCTTGCGCAAAGGTTCTATCATGCAAAGGAAAAACCCGGAAAGCACAGGGGAATTATCGGCCTTGAAAATATTGATAAAATAATAATTATCGACCAGTCTCCAATAGGAAGGACACCCCGCTCTAATCCAGCCACCTACACCGGTCTTTTCACACCTATCAGGGATATTTTCGCACAGCTTCCATCCGCAAAATCCAGAGGCTACCTGCCCGGTCGTTTTAGTTTCAATCTGAAGGGAGGACGATGCGAAGCATGCAGTGGGGATGGGATAATTACGATAGAAATGCATTTCCTTCCAGATGTGTATGTTCCCTGCGAGGTCTGTCACGGGAAACGCTTCAACAGTGAAACGCTTGAAATTATGTACAAGGGAAAGAATATCGCGCAGGTACTGGATATGACAGTTGAAGAAGCGCTAACATTTTTTGAAAATATCCCGAAGATCAAACGGCAGCTTGAGACACTTTTTGATGTTGGTCTTGGTTATATCAGGCTTGGCCAGCCAGCGACTACTCTTTCGGGAGGCGAAGCCCAGCGCATCAAGCTTTCCACGGAACTTAGTAAAAGAAGCACAGGCAGGACGCTTTACATCCTGGATGAACCCACGACAGGGCTTCACTTTGCGGATATCCAGAAACTTCTTGACATGCTCTCAAGGCTTGTGGATGCTGGCAACAGCGTTGTTGTTATCGAGCATAATCTTGACGTGATAAAAGTTGCAGACCACATAATCGATCTTGGACCCGAAGGCGGGGATAATGGTGGCAGGATCATTGCCGAGGGGACGCCTGAAAAGGTGGCACGGATCGAGGGATCTTATACCGGGTATTATTTAAAGAATGTTCTCAAAAATCATCCAGATCCCAAATAAGAAATCCATTCTTTCTAAAGTTATTTTTTGTTAATTCACAAGAACTTTATCCCTTTAGGCATCTCGCCCACTTTTTCCCTGAACGCCTCTGGCCAATCCTTTGGCTCAAATCCTTTCTGGGCAAAGAATGTGCTGGCCCATCTCTCAAGGCCGATTCCTGAACAGCCGCTCCATACTTCTTTTCCTGATTGCAACTTCACATTGAACCCTTTAGGATATTTATCCCCGTTAACGCTCAGGTTCTGGAATTCAAGCCATTCGCCATCCTTCCCGCGATAAGGAAGCGGCGCCTCAAAGTCGATCGTACCAACATCTTTGTTGCCTGTCAGGCCGGTCAGCCCTTCCTGTGCCATGAACCATGGTGTTACCCATGCCATTCTCCATTCAAGGTCAAGGATATCATTGAAAATATGTTTATAGCACTCCTGCATCTTCTTTGAATGCTCAACAACCTGTTCTGGCGTTCCGATAAAGAGAAGTTCAATTCTATGGAATTCATCCACTCTCTCCATGCCGTGAATGCCGCCGCTTTCGTACCTGTGCGATGTTCCTGAACGGTCAAATACTAATACCGGGAAGGATTCGTCCGACACTGTTTTTCCCTGCATAAAAGGCCAGAATGATGGGCACTGGGCATAACACATTCCTCCGATGGGCTTATCGATCTTTTCTGCTATTAGATCAATCGGGACTTCAAGAGTGACCTTATAATTGTCAATAACTTCTTCCCAGAATGCGGGATCTCTTGTTTTTGGGGGGCAGACATAATATATCTCAGGATAAACACCTTTTGCATGCCCCGAATGTTTCCACACGTCCCATGGAACAAGCTTGGGGAAGATCATTTCTACATATCCGAGAGGTTTTATGACTTCTTCAAGTACTATCTGCTCAAAAGTCCGAAATATCCGTGTCATCTGGGCGGCATGTATCCACTGACCGCGGCCTCCCGCTCTTTTGATCCATCCGAGCTTTTCTGCTTCGACAGTGGGGTCGCTCTTGAAGATCATTTCCTTTTTCGGGCTTTCCCAGAGCGGACTCCAGTGCTCGGCTTTCCCGCCAAAGCTTTGCGCTGCTATTTTGTCCTCAATGAGCGAGATGATCCTGTCCGGGACCTTATTTTCAAGCTGTGCTTCACCCACATCCAGTGAAAGCGTGATCATTCCATCAACGAATTCGATGCTTTTAACGAAGGGGATCTTTTGCTGGTGTAATGGTTGTTCTGATGGCAGCCTTACAATGAACTCTTCAACTTCCACGCCCCTGACACCGATCTTATAAACTTTGCCAAGAACACCCGCAAGGGGTTTTCGCAGCCTTATGAATGCATCGTGTGCGCGCAGGTAGCGGTCTGATTCGATGTCAAGGAAAATGCTGTTATCCTTTACGTCCCACGCGATTATTTTAGCGCCTCTACCTGCAGGAACGCCTTTTTGCAGGATGGTCTTTTTTGCTTCTTCTATGAACTTTTCAATATCAGAACGGGCAGCTGTTGCGTCTGCGCCTGTTTTATAGCTCCCTTTTAAGTGAAAGTAAGGTTCCATTATTTCATATCCTGTCAATTGGCTTCAATTATGATTTATAAGTTATTTATAGTTTAATAAAATGGTGGTTACCAACCGGATATAATTCTCGTTGGTATATATAAATGTATTAAAATCAATTAGTTAAAAAATTATTTAAGTTGATAAACAATGCCCGTTATATAAAAAATAATGCTAATAAAATATTTATAATTTATATATAATATTATGTATTTTTATATTCAAGGATAGCTTACTCTATTCAAAGATCACATTATTCTAACATTCCTTATTCAATCGCTCTAAGTCAAATAAGCAACTGAAGAAATATTTTCTATTATTCCATGCTGTAATCTTGTTAAAGCTGCCGCAAGTATCGCTATGCAGCACTCTGTTACATGAAGATCTATATTTTTCCAACCTTTTCCATTTATATGTGTCTCCAGTCCAAGATAATCTTTCATATAGCTGTTAATCCCCTCGCTGCAATTTCTCCTGTGATAAACATCAAGAACCCCATCAGGACATTCCTCAAATTCCTGAATGCGTGAATTTCTGAAATACATTGCTACGGGTTCATAGACTTCTTCTTTGACAAGACATTGCATCATATATTCAAGAGAAGCATCTTTCTTGTAGTATGGCTCTTGCCATCGCTTTCTGTAGAGGTAATTTATCTCCTGTTCTGGAGTATAATTATAGACTTTCCCATTTAATTTGTGTTCATACTTTACGTTCTGTCGCCAATCTGCATCTATATGATAATGTGGCGTCAAACCGAACTTAACATGCGACATGGCAATGTTTTTATTACTGTTATAGCCTCCGTCATACCAAGTATCTTCCATATTTTTCTGAGCTGATTTACTTGTTTGGAGAAGCATTCCTTCAAGATATCTGTCGTCATCATCCGTTCCCCCACATACTTTTTTAGCAAGAGGAATGTTATTTTCGTAATCAGAGGTTATGTGTGTTTTTACCATAACTTTTTTATAATGTCCATTGTATGTCCCAACAGGATCATTGGGAACTTCAATGGGGGTGCTGTCTGTCCCTGTATTTTGTCCGATTTTCAATCCATTTTTATCTCCTTCGTCTACAACTTTAGTGCACAAAACGGTCATGATGGAATCCATTCCATCGACTCCCAGCCTCACTTTATCGAAGTGTCTTAGAGTTTCATGGTCGAGCACTATGATTTTTCCAGATGTATCGACATTAAAACCGAGTTCTATAGCATCGATTGGATTTTCTTTTAGATAACTTGCTATCTTGGTGTAATATTTTATTTGTTTTATTTTCTTGAATATCATGGTTTTTATCATAGCCATTCTTGGGTACTTTTCTTCTCCTTCTTTAACCTGGTAATGCTTGTTGATTTCAGGCAATATCGGGTCAAGATTAAGCCCATTCAAAAATTTTGATGTTCGAACACTATGCTCAGAGTTCGCATTTGCGAACTCTTCATTAGGTTTGTTTTCGGTCAAAACAGTGACTTTATTCCAATAGTTCTTTATCTTTTCAATTACATTAAATTCCATTGTTAATCCCCTCTTGGAATTTTATGCTTAAAATATTAAGGAGGGGATTAATATAAATAATTTTCTGAAAGTATAAAAAAGAGTTAAACTTATAAACTCAATCTATCTTTTGGTAACCACCAAAATGAGTCAGAATGTGCGATTTATCTCCGTGGGTTCAAGGGGTAGAGAAGACCTCAATCCGAAAGGTTGGGGATGAATCGAACCTTTGCAATAGTACGAATTTATCCCCGAAAAACGAGTTGTCAAGGCTGCATTTTAAGGGGTAGGCAAAGCATAAATATCATTAAAACAATATAAAAAATTGTCTAGTATTGCATGAAAAAAGCATTTCAATTCAGGATATACCCAAACAAGAATCAAGAAGTAACTCTGAACAGGACTCTTACCACATGCAGACGACTCTACAATGATTCCCTTGCAGAACGAAAGAAGCAAGCAGAACTTAATCGACTCAGAAAAGATTTTGATGTTTTCCCATGGGGAAAACCTGAATGGATTTTCTACGAAGATCAGGCAACTAATCTGACTGCTGATAAGGATTCTTTTCAAAAAGAAGTTCATTCTCAGGTACTTCAAGATGTCCTGAAACGGGTTGATAAGAGTTTCAAAAATTTCTATCGTGGTTTTGGTTATCCTCGTTTCCAGGGAAGGGATAGATATAATAGTTTCACGTATCCCCAATCGGGTTTTGAACTCAAAGGCGGAAAAATCATTCTATCAAAAATAGGAACCATCAAGATCATCCAGCATCGAGAGATCGAAGGTAAGATCAAGACCTGTACCATCAAAAAGGATATTGATCATTGGTATGTTTCCTTTTCATGTGATATCGACATACCGATAATTCCTGTTGAGATCAAGACCAAAACAGGCATAGATGTTGGATTAATTGACCTGATAACTCTTAGTGATGCAGGGTGGTATCAGTTAATGCAATTCACAAAATCCAAGGCAGAATGTGCCGGGAAAATAGTGGAATTCGTTAATCCAGCAGGAACTTCGCAGAACTGTATTTGTGGTTTCTCCGTCCCGAAAGACCTTTCAATGAGGATCCATATCTGTCCTCAATGTGGTCTTATCATGAAGAGAGATCAAGTATCTGCAATACTGATAGAGAATAGACCA